>JBBSJZ010000309.1:0-7472 GCA_038256795.1 Pirellulales bacterium
CAGTGCCGAGTCGCGGTCGCGATGCAGACGGATGGCAACGTAACTTTGCCGCAATTGGTTCATCACACCGTCATTGCACCAAGTGTCTTTCTTCATCGCGTCGCAGTAGGCACAGTGGTCACTGGCGATGAAGACAACCATCGGGATGCCACGACGACGCGACTCTTTCCAGCCCTCGTCAAAATTGTCGTACCAGACCCCCTGCGGTGACAATTCCACCGCTTGAGGCGAGCGTATCTCAGGCATCTCGGCCCGCAACTCCGGTTGCATGAACAACATCATTCCGACAAGTGTGGTCAAAACGACCCCACGCAGCTTCCGATCAACCACGGCACGTCCCCAGTGAATCGCCGCGGCTTAGGCAGCTTACGGAGAATGGAAAGTATTTTCGCAGTGCAGAAGCTACGCGGGCCAACAAGAAGCCGCAAGAGGGGCCGACGGGGCGCAGTCAGTGTGACTTTTGGTAAATCGCGGTGAGCAGCGATTCGGTGTCCTTGAATGCCTTCTTGCCGGAGGTCGCGTCATCGATCAATCGCCGCGCGTCGGGTTCGGTGTGTCCGAGAATGATCAGTGCATCGTAGGTTTCGGTGAGCACTTCGGCGCCGACTTCGGGCGCGTCGGTACCCGGCGAGCGATCGACCATCAAGGCGAATCGGGGCATTTTGCGGCGAAGTTTGGCGATGATGCGTTCGCTCGTGGCGGGACCGATACCGGGTAGCGCGGACAGATTCTTCGCGTCTTGCTGTTCGATCAACACCGCCAGTTCTTTGACGGGCCGGACCATTGCCCGCAGCGCTTTCTTGACGCCGACACCATCGACGCTGCAGAACAGTTCGAAGAATTGTCGTTCGGGCTCATTGAGGAAGCCAATCAACCGGGGTGTTAGCCGTCCGCCCTGGGCCGCATTTCCGTCGATGTAATCGATGGTGAATAGCCGCACGTTCGTACCGACCTGGTCTTGCAGCTTCCGACGCGACGAGTCAGCGATGAGCACTTCGTACTCGAACGGAGGCACTTCAATGGCGATCGCGGTCTCGCCGACTCGCACCAATTTTCCGGAAATCGTAACGATCAATTGAGTAGGCTCTTCAAGTACGGGGAACGCGTTCGTTTTTTTGAGCGCGACGAAAGTCGATCGGTGAGCGGTTTGAGGCTATCGACGGGCGTATCAACTGGCGAGCCGTCCGTCGCCAATCATGTTCTCGAGATAGAATCCGCACAGCGCGACGGCGAGGGCGTCGGCGACGTCAGCCGGTTCGGGCAAGGTTGCCAGGCCCAACTCTCGCTGCACCGCCAATTGCATTTGCGGCTTGGGGGCTCGACCGTTTCCGGTGAGTACTTTCTTGACACGCGTGGGCTCGAAGTGCACGACTTCGAGCTCGGCCAACCCGGCGGCCAAGCACAGCACGCCACGGGCGTGACCCATGAGGATCGCAGTCCGCGGCCGGTCATAGTGCGAGAACAATTGCTCGATGGCCATGAATGTCGGCGAACACGCCTCGATGACTTCGACGAGTCCCTCGTGAATCTCCTTGAGTCTCGACGGAAGCGATCCCTTGGCACGGCTGCGGATGATCCCAGCTTCGATCAATCGGACCGAGCGGCCTTGGAATTCAATGACGCCGTAGCCGGTCGTGTTCAATCCTGGGTCGACGCCGAGAATACGTTTGATGCTCACGACTTGCGTTCCCAGCTCGTCCCTTCTTTCTTGTCCAGGAGTGCAATGCCAAGCTCGGTGAGTGAGTCACGGATCTTGTCGCCCATCGCGTAGTCTTTGGCTTCGCGAGCTTCTTTTCGCATCCGAATGAGTAGTTTCACCAATTGATCGGCGAGTTCGGTATCCGCCTGGTCTGAGCCGCTCGATGCGATCGCTGGCTTGAGGAACAACCCGAGGACCGCGGTCAATTCTCGCAGAATCGTCATCGCTTCGATCAGTGATCGGACATTCGCATCGGCCGGTTTTGCACCGGCGCGGAGGTCGTGTTGATCGATGTGGCGATTGAGAAGTCGCAACGAATCGAACAGCACGCTGATGGCCGCACCACTGTTGAAGTCGTCGTCCATGTGCGCGAGAAACTTGTCGCGTTGGACATGGAATTCACGAACGAGCTCGCTGACTTTGCCATCGAGTTCGTTCTCGAACCGCGTCTTGGGGATGGGAAGTTCATAGAACGAGCTACCACTGATTTCGGCGTAGCGCTCGAACATGCGATAGAAAGCTTCGAGTGACGTTCCGGCTTCTAGCAATCCGTCTTCGCCGTAAACGATCGTCGAGCGGTAATGGGTCCTGAGCAAGAAGAATCGAATCCGCTCGCCGGTATGACGGCGGATCAATTCGGCGAGGCCACCGGCGCCCTTGCTGCGGCTAATCTTGCCGGACGCATCATCGGCCGTTGTTTCCGCGGCGGTTTCGCGATCGCTCTTGCCGCCGACTTTGCCTTTCTCGCCGGCTCGCATCAAGCCGTTGTGCAACCAGTACTTCACCATCGGCGCGTCGTGGCAGCAACCGCTCTGAGCACGCTCGTTCTCGTGATGCGGGAACATCAAATCGAGGCCGCCGCCATGGATATCGAACGTCTCGCCGAGAATCGCGTGGCTCATCGCGGAACACTCGATGTGCCAACCCGGACGCCCTCGTCCCCAGGGGCTATCCCATGCGGGCTCGTCGCCCTTGACTCGCTTCCAAAGTGCGAAGTCGCCGGCGGAACGTTTCTTGGCAGCCGCGCCGCCGCCCTCGCCTTGCTGCGCTTCGATGCTGCGGTTGGAGAGTTGGCCATAGTTGGGATCCTTGACCACGTCAAAGAACACATCCCCCTCAACGGCATAGGCGAAACCCTTCTTTTCGAGGTCGACAATGAACTGGATGATCCCGGCCATGTGGTCGGTCGCTCGTGGCAGGTGATCGATTTGATTGACGCCGAGCTCTTTCAAATTCGATAGATAATCCGCCGTCATTTCGACAGCGATCTGACTCATCGGGATCCCGCGCTCGCGGCTTTTGTTGATCAGTTTGTCGTCGACGTCGGTGATGTTCACGACCCAGGTGACGTCATAGCCGCTGTAGCGCAGGAATCGCTTGATGGTGTCGAAAATCACGGGCCCGACCATGTGACCGATGTGGGACTCGGCGTAGACGGTGGGTCCGCAAAGGTAGATACCGACATGGGGAGCGGCAACGGGCTCGAACTTTTCTTTGGTCTTGGTCAGCGTGTTGTAGACGCGAATGTCGGGAGTTTGCTTCATTTCAGCGGTCTTATGCTGCGGGGCCGTGGCGGTGCTCATCGAACGATCGTGATCTTTTTGGAAGGGACAATCTTGAAGGCAAGCTGCGGATTATAGGGAGAATCGTCGATCAAGCAGAGGGCGATTTTTGCGGGGGTGAAACTCGAGCTGGATAATGCCGAAGGCCGGTTCGGGTGTATTTCGCAAAAAACCTTTCCTCGGCCGTGACAATTGGCTAACGTAGTCCGCTCCGGTTCCGGATTCGAACCGCCCCATCATCTGGCAACTCTCATGTCATCGTGTCTCATGTCATCGTGTCTCATGTCACCGTCGCGATTCGCAAAGTGTTCTCGTCGGCCCTCGTTTACCGGACGAGCCGGATCGTGCGTCGGAGCGAGCCCTGCGCATGATTGATTTCGAGTTGATCGACGGCCCGTTTGGCATTCCCGTTCATTACCAGCGGTTACCGGTCAACACGATGTCCGTGGGCTGGGTTGTATTCGTCGGCAGTGCGGATGATGCGACCGGCGGCGGCGAGGGAATTTATCATTGGTTCGAGCACCTGCCATCGCGTGGAACCGAGAAGTTTCCTGGAGGCTACCGCGACACCGAAGCACGATTGGTCCGCCATGGCGGCGCCGCGGATGCGGAAACCGGTCACTCGTACACGTCGTTCAGTGCCGATGTTCCCAAACGAGTTTGGGCCGACGCCCTCGATGTGCTCACCGACATGATCGCGCGGCCGCTGCTGCGCACCGGGGACATCGAAGCCGAGCGAGAAGTCATCCTGCAGGAAATCAATGAATGGCACTCTTCGCCCTACTCGCGCGCCGCGTGCCAATTGCCAGGAGTTTTGTGGCCCGGGCATCCGTTGGGCCATGACCAGTTGGGGACTGCAGAGTCGCTGAGATCGATGGATCCGGCGCTGCTTCGTCAAGCTCACGAACGCGGTTACTCACGCAATCGATGTGTTCTCGTGGTTGCCGGTAACGTTGAACGCGGTGAGTTATTGGATACGATCGCACCCTTTTGCGAGCGCATCCCCGATCGAAGTTTGAGTCCACGCTCGGGTCCCGCCAGCTACGGTGAATTGCCGACGTGGAAAGCCGGTGCGACGACGATGATTGATACTCCGTTTGATGATTCCGTGGTGCATCTGCTGTTTCCCCTGCCGCCGTTCGCACGGGGGCTCGAGTCGCTATTGCGTTGGGATCTGCTTCAAGAGGTTTTCTCAGCGGGTGCATTGGGTTCGCCGCTGGATCGTCTCGTCCGCGAGGACGCGCAACTCGCCTACTCGCCGGAGTTCACGAGTACCCAGCACAGCGATGGTGGCTATGCGGGATTCGTGACTCAAACCGGAGCCGAGCCCGAGCGCGTGCTGGATGCCTTCTGGGACTTGATTCGCAGCCCCGAGATTCGCTCGACCGAGTGGCTCGATTTTGTTCGCGATACGATTCGCGGCAGCATCGAGATGCACGACCCCGACGCGAGTGAGTATGTCATGGATACGATGACGTCGCTCGTGCACTACGGACGATGCATCTCGGACGAGGAGTATGCGTCGGTGCTGCTCGGATACAGCGATGACGAAGTCGTCGATTGGCTGGATCAACTTCAACCCGAGCAAGCCCAGGCGATTGTGTTTCGAGGGCAAGGTTCAACGAGTGTCACCTTGTGAAACTCGTGCCGCTTCGTTTCTTGCCAAATTGCCGGGGACCCGGACCCGCATTTCTGGGTAAGTTTTAACGGTTGCACTGGATCTTCCACGACTGGGTTGCCGATGCAACGCATTAGCGGAAGCTCGTATCTCGGCCGCGGCTGCGCAGGGGAGGCGCAAGGCACGATGATTCTCTGGACTATAAAACTACTCAGCAACGTTAAAAAAGCGATCGCTGGGCGCAACCATCCTAGCCAGCTTGCCTGGGCCGTCGCATTCGGTTTGGTGCTGGGCTTGGTCCCTCACGGGAACTTGGTGGCGCTGGCGTGGGTACTCGTTGTGTTGTCGATCAATGTCAATCACTCGATGGTCGCGGTCACGGCGATCGCCAGTAGTTTTCTGGCGGGACGGCTCGACCCGTACTCGCATCGCGTCGGCGACTACCTGCTCAGCCAACCGCGACTGCACGACGGATTGATGACGGCATGGCAATGGCCGCTCGTGCCGTGGACCAATTTGAACAATACCGTCGTGCTGGGTAGCTTGGTCATTGCGATGCTCGCGATGATGCCCGTCGTCATCATCACCTTGCCAATTTTTCGCCATCTCGGCCGCAAGTTCCAGGCTGCCGAAGCGACACCGCTCACCGCGAAACAATCGCGTCGCCGGCGATCACGGGTTGCACACGAACAACCGAACCATGCTGAAGAGAACGCCGCTCACGAAATTTTGGTCGTCGATCAATCGCACGCCAGCGTGGCACGACCGCATCGCACGCCAGCAACCAAAGTTGCCGGGAACAAAGTTGCTCGCAAGTTAGTCGCGAAGAAGACCGTTGCACCGCCGTCCCTGTCGAGCGACGGCGCGACATCATCCCACCCGACGACCGCTCCGGTCACCGGCGTCGCACCTGAACCGCATGTCGCGATCGAAACTCGCGTCGATGTGATTCGCATCGCCGACTACCGCGAGGCGGATAAGAACGGCCCGTCCGACGGCGACCATCGTGTCGACGAGGATGGCCAACCCATGGACGAAGCATTCCGTTATTTGCTTCACCAATTGCGTGACACTCAGCAAAGGAAAGCAGCATGATTCGCTGGCGATTTGTCATCACGCGACTGTTAATTTTAGTAGCGATCCTCGTCCTACTTCGCTGGGGCCTCGCTCCCGTGGCCGAGTATGTCACGATCCTCAGCATCGAGAAATCGGTGGGCGCACGCGCCGAGATTGGACGCACCCAAGTCGGATTATTTCCTCCGCGCATCGTCTACACCGACATCCGCATCGGGGATCCACGATCGGGTCAAGAACTCACCAATGCGGTGAGTGCCGATGGCATCGATTTCGTGATCGACGGTGACTCGTTGCTGCATCGTCGTTTCATCATCGGCGACGCGAGAATTACGGGATTGCAGATCGGTACCGATCGCGAGTCCAGTGGTCACCTGCCACCCGAAGAAGAGGAGGTCGTTCCAGTCGATGACGGTCCGTCGCTCATCAGTGGTTTGTTCGGTCGCATCGGCGACAGTGCCGAGGACCAAGCTGAACAGTTGATCGCCGAGCTGGAAACCCAACGCGTCAGCGAAGAAATCCGGGTACGTTGGGAGCAAGAGTATCGACAACTCGCTTCACGCGCGAAGGAACTCGAGGTCAAGATTCGTGAGATTCGCGATCGCACTCGTGATATCAGCAATCCGCTACGTGATTTGCCCGAGGTCCAGCGGACGTTGACGGACATGAACGCGATGCGAGAAGAGTTGCTCTCGGTTCGTGCCAAGATCGACACGCTTCCCGCGGCGTTGCAAGCGGATTACGCGAAGCTTGATACCGCGAAACAGCATGACCTCGAGAAACTCAAATCGGTCATCCCAATCGACCTATCCCAGGGCGCTGACGTTGCAGTCGAGATGCTGGTCGGATCAGTGCGGCAACAAGTGAGTCGGATTCAAGGTTATCTCGAAAGCGGGCGGACGATCGCCGACTACACCGTGGTGGCACCGCAACCCGAGCGAGAGCGAGGACTCACCTATGACATGCTCGGCGCGAGCCGTCGTCCGTCAATGCTCATTCGCAGTTGCGAAGTCAGCGGCATGCTCCGATCCAGCGGTAAAGTTTATTCGCTCACGGGCGTGCTCGAAAACCTGACCCCGAGTCCCGAGATTCTCGATGAACCCGCGCGCGCTCGCGTTCGCTTGGAAGGACCGGAAATCGTGCGGCTCGAGTATGTTCGCGACCAACGCCATGGCCGTGACATTGATTTGCTAACGCTGCACTTTCCCGAGACTGGCGCGAGACCTCTGAAGATCGGTAACGCCAAAAATGTGGGACTCGTCGTCAACGGCGGCCAACGCGAATTGTGGGTGCAAATCCGCAGCGAGAATGATCAGGTCCAAGGCCGATTGGTGAGCAAGCAAACGGACGTCAACATGGAGTTGTTGGTGGATTCCAAGCTCGAGCGTTCGGCGGCGGTGCAGTCGCTCAAGTCGAGTTTAGCGGGCGTGGACCGGATCGAGATTGACGCTCAATTCGAAGGCTCCTGGAAGGACAGGGACGTTAATCTCAACACGAACCTATCTCGCGTGTTCAAGCA
>JBBSJZ010000310.1:0-7460 GCA_038256795.1 Pirellulales bacterium
ACGCCGACCAGACAGTCTGTCGGAATAGTGAGGAAGCGAACCCGACTTGCAATATGACCGAGTGATGGTTTAGGCTATGGAATTGGGCACCTGCATCCATTTCGTCACCAGTACAAGGTCCACCAGATTTTTAGTTGTAAACTTATCGTTACTACATGTCTCGATCGCCAGAAATTCATTTAAACGCGAATGTGTGCCTAAAAGTTGACAGTCAGATTCTCCGCAATGCGTTCGCTGAGTATTCTCGAAAACTTCTGGGCGCCAATTTCGTTCAAATGATCCACGTCTTTAAAATCTGTTTGCAGAAATCGAGAGTCGTTGCGGTAATTCCAATAGGGAGTCTTCATGCCGGAGGCGAGACTCGCTTTGTCCATTGCATCCTGTAATGCATCGTTCCATTTCGCGGGTCTGACCGTCGTGTAGCTTCGTGATGTCGGTAAGGACAAGAAAACAACACGCAAATCTTCCGCTTCGGCCAATTGGACGATCTCGACCAACGCTTTTGTGTTCTTTGTCGGGTCTGCTGCTTTCAGCTGCTCGATATATTCAACTCGCTGTTCAGCAGCCGCCAGACTAGGGGCCGTCTTTGCCAATTCGGTGGGCTTCTTACCCGAAGACTGGGTAGCCTTGTTCCGCAGAAGAGACGCAAACCTCGGAATCATGTTTGGCAGGGAGATTCGGTTCTTCTCATAGAGAACGGAACTGCCCTTTCCATCGAGGAACGTGCAAGCCCTTCTTAGAAGAAGTCCCCAGTCGCCCTTGGGCACAGGGAAATCCCACACAGAGCAATCGAGCACACCACAAAGCTCCGAAAGATCGTGCATCTCTCGCGGCATTCGATCGGTCAAGATTGTGAATTCGTCAATCTCGACAAACACCCAACGCAAATTGGGCCAACTTTCGCGATGTGAAGCGAACGCCGCAGTCGCGACATCCTGAGACATGCCTCGGACCGTCAGCTTTGCAACAGGCCTTTCGAAACTCAAAGAATCGATACCACTTAACACATGCGAAGATCCCATGAACAGCACTTCCGCTGCTGGCTTGTCCAACTCCGGATGGGTAATGAACCAGTCGACCATCGCGAGTCCTATCGCAATCGTACCTGCTGCGACGGCGATGACAACCAACGCATATCTCTTGATCGCTCTCGGCAAAGCCCAGAATGTTTGGATCGTTTCAAAACTGGAAATAGATAAATTCTTTGCCATTCGTTACACCAGATAATGCGATCATGATCAACAACAAAGCACTGACAGCAAACCGGACCATGGGTCGTTTTCGTTTTACAATGTACATATCCCCTGAGCGCTCTTGGAGAAACTCAAGAACAAATAGAGGTAGAACCAGCACAGCCATTCCGATCGCTGTTGCAAGAATTCGCGGCAACTCGCCTGGCAACACAGATAGCGTCAGTACCTTGCCAAACATCAGCGGGGCATCCGTCAGGGACTCGACACGAAAAAACACCCAACCAACGCAAACCAGATGAAAAAAACAAAATATTTTAATAGACGCAAACAGCGGTGCGCGTCCGAAAGCGTGCTTTGGCAGTAAAACATGCAGGATGCGGTGTCCAGCCAGCAGCAACCCATGGTAGATGCCCCAAGCGATGTAATGCCAAGCGGCGCCGTGCCATAGACCTCCCAGCACCATCGTGATGATGAGGTTCAGATATTGCCGCACAGGCCCACGTCGATTTCCGCCGAGCGGGATGTAGACGTAATCTCGCAGCCAAGTTGAGAGACTGATGTGCCAACGACGCCAGAAATCGCTTGGGTCCGATGCAAAGTACGGCATCCGAAAATTGAGCATCAGGTCAAAGCCCATGAGCCGCGAAACGCCGCGGGCAATGTCCGAGTAGCCGGAGAAATCTCCATAGATCTGCAAGGCAAATGCGTAAACACCGACGAGGCAGAGAAGCCCACCTGTACCGTCCGGATGATTAAAAACGCTATCTGCAATCGGAGCCATGTTGTCCGCGATGACGACTTTTTTGAAGTAGCCCATCAGAACCAGCCAGGTTCCTTCCCTGAGCTTGCGGATCGTAATCAAACGTTTGTGCTGAACCTGGGGAACAAAGTGTGTTGCTCTTTCAATCGGCCCAGCCACCAATTGAGGAAAAAACGCGACGTAGACAGCGAAGTCGAGCAAGCTTCGGACAGGGCGAAGCGTCCCACGGTAGACATCAATCGTGTAGCTCATCGTCTGGAACGTATAGAACGAGATTCCGACCGGCAGAACGACGTCCAGCCGAATCTGTCCAGGGTCCATACCGAGTTGTGTCAACAGTTCGCTTGCATTGCCGATGAAAAAATTAAAGTATTTGAAAAATGCAAGAACGCCAAGATTCGCGCACAAACTGAACACCAACGCAGGCTTGCGCCATCGAGCCAGATCCTCCCGTCCAATAATCAGACCGCATAAGTAATCAACAAGGGTTGATGCACCGATCAATAGTAAAAAGCGTATATCCCAGCAACCGTAGAAGAAATAGCTGGCGACGAGCAGCAACACATTCTGCCATTTGCGTGTGAGCAGTACGTAAAGAACGTAAACGCTAAGAAAGAAGTAGACGAATGAGAAGGAATTGAAGAGCATTTTTTACGTTCAATTACAGCGTTCCGTCCTACACCCAGCTTGGATTTGTTTTGCCTCAGCTGAATCTGGAGTTGTTTGCTGATCGAGTTATTCTACGGTCCGAAGGAGGACTCCACGATGACACGATCTCGACGAACATTCACCGCTCAAGAGAAACTCGCCGTTGTTCGGCGACATTTAGTTGATCGAGTACCGGTATCAGACCTTTGCGATGAACTAGGGCTGCAACCAACCCAGATCTACTCTTGGCAGAAACAACTCTTCGACAACGGTGAGTCCGCGTTTTCCAAGCCGGGCCGAAAGCCGCAAGTTGACGACAACAAAGATCGCAAGATCCAGGCCCTGGAAGCAAAAATCCAGCTCAAGAACGAAGTGGTGGCTGAACTGCTTCAGGAGCATGTTCAGCTAAAAAAAGAACTTGGGGAGCCCTAACCGGAGTTTGGGTTCCCCACGATACGCGAGACTCGATTGTGGACTACACCAACTACTGGTCCGAGCGTGCCGAGACCCCTGCCAAGCAAATCGTGCAGTGGATCGGTATCGCCCAAAGCAAGTTCTTTGACTGGAAGAAACGCTATGGCAAGGTAAACGAACACAACGGCACGATTCCGCGAGACTTCTGGATGGAAGACTGGGAAAAGAAAGCGATTCTTGACTTCCATCACTCCAATCCGCTCGAAGGCTACCGACGCTTGACGTTTATGATGCTTGACGCCGACATCGTCGCCGTCAGCCCGTCAAGCGTCTACCGCGTGCTTCGCGAAGCCGGTGTGATGGATCGCTTCAATGGCAAGAAGTCGAAGAAAGGCACCGGTTTTGGCCAGCCTTCCAAGCCACATGATCATTGGCATGTTGACATCAGTTACCTCAATATTTGCGGTACATTTTTCTTCATGTGCAGTGTGCTTGATGGTTGCTCCCGCAGCATCGTTCACTGGGAAATTCGCGAGAAAATGGAAGAGACTGACGTCGAGGTGATCCTCCAGCGGGCTCGCGAAAAGTATCCCGAGGCGAAGCCTCGGATCATTAGCGACAACGGTCCACAGTTCATCTCGCGAGACTTCAAGGAGTTCATTCGGATCGCTGGCATGACGCATGTGAGAACGTCGCCGTACTATCCGCAAAGCAACGGCAAGATCGAACGCTACCACCGTACGATCAAGCGCGATTGCATTCGTGAGAAGCAGATCGAATCGGTCGACGATGCTCGCCGCGTCGTGCAGCAGTACGTCATTCACTACAACGAAGTACGACTTCACAGCGCGATTGGATACGTGGCACCGCACACGAAGTTGGCCGGTAAGGAAAAGGAAGTGTTTGCAGCGCGCGACGAGAAGCTGGAAGCTGCTCGTGAAGCTCGACGAGTACGGCGCCAGCAACTGGCTGCCTAAAGTTTGCAAAGGTGATCGCTGCGAGATAGCATACCGAAGCCTGACCGGAGGATAGGGCTCTGCTGGGAAGCAACCTGAGCGCCGAGTCGGGTGTGTCAACCGAAAGGGTAGCGGTCATTTTCGGATGGCCGCCCCCTTCACCTTTCGGGAGGCGCCACAAAGCGATAAATCCCAGGGGGTTTGGGGGACAGGTCCCCCAAGTACCACAAACCGTATCAATCTCAGTTCTTAGTTTCAGGAATAGCTACGGTCAGCATTCACTCCAATTCACGCTGAACCAAAACAGATTGACTTCTTGCTTTAGCCTTAGCAATTCCGCTGAAGCTACATATATCCTGTGTGATTTTCGCACGAATTGGGCTGGACCGTCAATTTTCAATGAAGGACACGCATCGGTCCCGAAGCGAGCTGGAAAGTGTCAAATGGCTGTCTGGGTTCGGCTCCGGGCATTCCCAGGGATATTGCTTTGCAAACTCTGGAAAGAGTTTCGCGGGAACGTGACGAAGGTGCTGCAGAAGCCCACCGAACCGAGTGTCGTTTTCGTTGTAGGTCAGAAATACAACAGGAATACCCATCGCTAAACATGGCAGCGCGCAGTGCAGTCGTGTCGTGACAACTACAGATGCAGAGCATAACTCCCCCAATCGCTGTTCGGCCAAATCAAGGAGATGATGCTCGAGTTCGAGTCCAAGTCGCCGCCAGATTTTACTGCGAAGCTTCAGCGGGCCGCTGTACTCTTGGGATAATTCATGCACGCGATCCCTAACCGCGCTGGGCATACTTGCTGGTAGGTTCTTGGGGCAGTCGATTAGCAGGACCCTATCTGTCTGCGGCTGCGTTCGTTTTTGCAAAGTCAATGTTAAACAGCCCGTGAAATAACTATCGACCCCGATTGATTGCAGAAATTCCGCTGTATCAAGGTCACGGCATCCAATCGGAGCATGCTGCTGGAAATAGCAGACCATGTCAGGTCGTTCGAACCAACGTCTCGCCAACTGAGTAATGTGCACAGAAACGAATAATGGCGATAGCCTCTCGCTTTGTGGTGGCCATCCGCGGTCGGCATGCATATACCAACCATTAGCAATCAGCTTGAAAAGGCCACCGGAATCAGGGACAGTTAGATTGTCTCGATTGATGAAGTAATCAAGTCGCGGAAGAAATTGGCGCGCCGCGAGGCTTTGAATCTGGTCACCCAAATTTACGCTTAACGGGTATTTGTAGAGGCAGTATTTATTCAACTCGGGCGCCTTTTCTAAAAGATCACGATGGCTCAAGTTCTCGATAGATGGTCTGTCAGCTCGATTCCGGCTCTCAAGTATCGCCCTTGGTCGTATCGATGCGTTCCATAAAAATGCAAGAGAGTTGAGCTGTTGAGCTGACCAGCATATTCGGGAACGAAGGACGAGTACTCTGGGAAAGGAAGCACTTCGGAGCCCTTAAGGTTTGCGACAAGCAAATTTGATGCAAATTGCTCACTACCCCAACGATTCCATTCTGCGTCAAGTCGTTCCTCGAACGCGTTCGATAATTCAACGATTTCGTCACGAGTAATACTCCCTTTGGGAAAACCTGTCAACGCGGCGCAGCCTTCGATGTAGTATGGCCAACGTTCGTGCAACTCGAGCATCGCGACCTCAGCGAGCGATTGTATCTCACGTGGGCCGAACGTTTCCCACTTGCTTCGGTATTCGAGCGTGCTGCGCTTACTGGCAAGAGCGTGTCCGCCTAACGTAAATGCTTGATCATCTTCAACGTGTTGAATTATAGCGTCTGGCGGTCTAAACGTAATCGTGTCTGAGTCCAATTGGACGACGTATTTGTCGGCCGCAAAATCGGCGAGCAAACACAGTCGTTCCCAGCAGCCTCCTGCCGGAACCCGGTCGTCGCGGACGTGTGATGCCGAAATGAGGTGTGAACCTTGCAAATGATGTTGGATCGTCTTTCGGTCAGCATTCGTCAAGCTGCCATCATCCAAAACCACAAAATCCGCTGGGCCAAAAAATCGACTGAAAGATTTAATCGCGACGAGATATGGGATGACGGCGGCATGGTGAACCATCGAGACGACAAAACAGCGTGAACGATCCGATTTGATCGGTGCGGTCTGGAGAATCGCGCCGCAACTACGATCAAACCTCCAACTATGCCAGCGGCGATTGAGTCGATAAAACACTTTCACACGGCTCCAGGGCGAAAACACTTGGTTGATTGGTAGCGGGCGTGGGAGCCCATCAGTCGCTCGAACGTTCATCTCGAATGCGTTCGATCGATTGCTCCGCCAGTTCGGCTGTTCGATCCCATCGATGGTGCGTCGACACCCATCGATGTGCGCGTCCAGCTAGAATATTTCGTTCGTGATCGCTTTCCCATATTTGAACCAGCCGTTTGGTCCATTCGCTGGGCGAGCGACAAATGTCAATCGGCAAATCCTCACCTGCAAGACCGTAAAGACAACGCGGAGAGGCTAGAATAGGTTTCCTCATTGCAGCGCCCTCCAGTAACTTGTTCTTGACACCGGCTCCACTGATGAGCGGAAACACCGCCACCTGGGCTTGGTCGATCGCGGGCCGCAAGTCAGGCATATCCTCCCGATAGACGACTCCCGGTTCGCGGTCCATCAAATTTGCCAACTCTACTGAAGGCCCGCATCCACAAATTATCAACGTTGCGTTCGGAACAATGGACCGAACCGAAGGCCAGACCTTACGAAGCAGAAATTGCGCGGCATCATGGTTCGGTCGGAACGAAAGGTTTCCCCAAAAGATGCAACTGTTTTCCAGTTGCGGTACGTCACTCGGACGATAGTAATCTAAATCGACGCCGTTTGGCAGCCAATCTACCGGGCGTCGGCGTAGGCGATGGTTCCATCGCCTATCCGTTTCAGAGACTACCCAGCTAACGTCTGCAGCGTCACGCAATACGAATTCATAGACGGCCATTACCAAAGCCGCCCGCTTTGACTGGAAGGTCCCCAGAGTCATTTGGTGCAGTACCGGATCATCCGCAACGTACCATACCCGCTTGACTTTCCTGCACGCTGAAAGAACGGGGAGCACCTCCGGACCGACACCCACTAGGACATCAATATCGTTTTTACGGACCCGATGGCGCACACCATTAATGTAACCTTGCTCTAAACCCCAGTAATGACTAAATCTCTGGGCCCAAAAGTCGAACCCGGCCTTTGGTTCGGTTTGCGCCTCGATCACATGGCACCTAACTTGACCGAGCCATCGCTTTGCCGATGGTTCGACACTGACCCCGGTCCATAACTGAACCTGGTGTCCACGGGCGGCAAGCTGTTTCATTAGATTGCCAGAGTGGACTGCCGCACCTTGCCGAAGCGGCCATTGGAAGTCGCGTTTTAAAAATGCGATCTTCAATGTTTCACCGGTTGCAATGAGGTGTTGTCCAGCCGCTTTCCGCCACGAATCTTCCAGAGTGCCTTGGCCGCCACATACCCGC
>JBBSJZ010000311.1:0-7460 GCA_038256795.1 Pirellulales bacterium
AGAAGGCTGCACCGGCAGCGATGATGAAAATCTCACCCAAATACGCGGGTTTGTCTGCGACGGGCCGCTGCTGTCGCTTTCCGACAGCGAGTCAACACCATTTCACCATCATGAATGATCGCCAAAGCAAATAGAAAAGCATCGCTTCATTCAGCCAAATGCGTATGCCACCCGTGCAGCACAGACTGTTGCAATGAATCAGCGGTCGCACCGAGCAAGTACCTCTCAACGGCTAGCAAGACCGGGCACGGGGGGAAAAACATAGAACCAGAGGATGAGTCCACACCACGTTTTCATGCTTGTCCAATAAAAATCCCTGCCCGATCGTGCGGGCAGGGAACTTGTCGCCTTATGCCCAGAGAGAATACTTGTCACGCGTCTCATGCGTGAACGACGTTCTTGACCGATACATGACCGGCACCGGCTTGATGGAACGCATGCTTTGCGCGGTCCACTTCATCGCCTCCAGCGACTCGCACCGAAATCAGAGCACGTCCGTCCTTCAGGTGTCCTTCGTATTCTTTGGCTTCGTACTCGGAGAAGCCCATGCCGACGAGTCCGCCGGTGACACCGCCCGCAGCCGATCCGATCGCCGCGCCGCCCAGTGCTGCCATGATTGGACCCGCCGCGATGAACGGACCCAGTCCTGGAATTGCAAGGGCTCCAATACCGGCCGCCCATCCCAAAGCACCTCCGAGCAACAAGCCTCCTCCGGCACCGGTGGCCGCTCCCTCGGGCGCTTTCGTATTGCCTTCGACGACGATCTCGCCACCGTCATCGCCATCAGCCATCACAAAAGAAATTTCGGACTCTTTGAAGCCAGCGGCTCGCATTCCTTCGACGACGCTGATTGCTTCATCGCGACTATTAGCAATGCCAAATACCGCCTGGCCATGTTCTTCACGTTCGGTTTTCATGATTTTACCTATGGTTTCAAAAGTGTGTATCGGATCGCGCACCATGCTTTTGCTCGAATGAATAGAAACGGTCAATCGGCTTCAACGTCGAGTTGATTCGTTACGTTGCCAGGACCAGCAAACTTTTCAGCGACGTTTCCGATCGCCTCACGTTCTGCTGCAGATGCGACCGGCCCGCGCAGTACAACCTTACCGTTGTCCGTGATTATCTTGACGTTCTGGCCACTGATCGACAGATCGTCGATATCCAGGACCGCCTTACGGATCTCGGCGACACGGTCTATCTCAATGGATTCATTGGACTGGTCCATTGGAGTGACCGAGTTGTCATCGACATCGCGCGAGTTGATCTCGGTATTGTCACGATCGACAGCGGGCGTGCTCCGATCGACAACATCACACCCAGCAAATAGCAGACAGAGGCCCGTCACGCTCAAAAGTTTATTCACTTGACCCACCTCGCTTGGTTAGGAATTGAAACGCACCGCACGTCACGATCTGGCGACATCGTGTGTTCACGAGACCGAGCCTTGGCATGAACTCCGCGGTGCCGCTGACTCGAGACCTAACATTCGCAAACGTTGGACCAATGAACGGGGCGGAACAAAAATGCAGTCGTAGCGATGCCGCTTGATCCGCATTGGTGGCTTAGAACACAAGCCTTGATCGAAATTCATTCAACGCCTAGGGCGTCAAGCCGAAACGCTTGCTCGAGATTCTTGAACGCGTCATGGCTACCATCGTCAGGCAACAGCCGCGAATGCAAATGCTCCAGCCCGACGAAGGTTCAATGGAGGAGGAGTCGGAGAGAGCTAAGCACTTAGAAAAGTTTCACGGCTTGGCTAATGGCGCAAATGGGAAGAGGGTGTCAATAGAACGACCGCCCATCTAAACACTGATTCGCCGCGTACGTGCAGCGACCGGCCATGACTCGGCGGCGCGGCCGTCGCGAACGCACCACACTTCGTCATGTAGCGCTACGGTCGGACAGACGTGTCGCGGTATTCCATACAAGACAGTGCCGACCGGAAACTCGCCCGCTCGTTCGGTTTCGATCACGAGGTGTTCTTCGCTGTGCATGACGGCTCGCATACCCTCCAGTCCCAACCAGCGGACTCGCGGTAGAGGCATCTCCGAAGCGACGGCCTTGTGCCCAAGATCGATGCAAATCCGATCGGTTGCCGGACGGCTGATCACGCGGGCGAGCAGCACCGCGGCGTTCAGGAAATTGAGGTGGGGCGTCAACTCTTCTTGGCCGAAATCCCAAAGCACCGATGTTCCAGCGCCGACTTCGATACGCGTTCGTGTGCCTGCGTCATGCCGGGCCAGAATCCACGAAGTTGGCGTTCCCGAGGCGACCACGGTGGGCACTTCCAGTCCGAGTCGCTGCACGTCGTCAACAAGTTGCCAAACGCCACTGAATGCCGCCTCCGCTTGCTGTCGTAGGACATCATCATTAGCGTCGTGCAAATGGCCATCGTAGACGTGCAACCCCGCGGCGCGAGTGTGCCGTGATGCAGCGATGGCTCGATACAATTCGATCGCCGGTTCGCCGACCGTGATGCCCGTGCGATTCATACCGACATTGAGATCGATGAATACATCGATCGCCGTCTCGTGTCGCTGCGCCGCACGTGTGAGGCACTCCAGTGCCTCCCGGCAGTCGACGAGCGTTGAAAAACGTGTTCGCGGAAACCGCTTCACCAGCAGCATCAAACGATCCGCATTGGGACCGACACAGGGGTAGGCAAGTAGGATGTCGAGTCCGCCAGCCGCCGCGGTCATCTCGGCTTCGGCGATCGTCGACGTCTTGAACTTGTCGATGCCGAGATCCCGCTTCATGGCGATGATTTGCGGTAGCTTGTGCGTTTTGACGTGCGGCCTCAGTCGCGACACGTCGCCCGCCATCGCGATCATTCGCCGCAAGTTTTCTCGGACACGATCAGGAGAAATCAGTACCGCTGGCGAAGCGATTTCGCCAGCGTTAGCGATGGTGTACCAGGGGTTCATGGTCGCTACATCCCGAGATCACCGAACAGCGGCGTGCTGAGGTAGCGTTCACCGAGACTGCACATGATCGTGACGATGCGTTTGCCCTTCATATCCGGCCGCGCCGCGACTTGTGCTGCTGCCCACATGTTCGCACCGCTACTGATTCCGCCCACGATGCCTTCGCGCTTGGCCAATTGACGTCCCCACTCGAACGCATCTTCGTCATCGACCAAGACCACTTCATCAACGAGCGACGTATCGAGGTTCTTGGGAATGAACCCAGCCCCGATGCCTTGGATACGGTGCTTGCCGGGCTCGCCGCCGGAGATCACGGGCGAGTGCTTGGGTTCGACAGCGATGACTTTGAAGTTCGGGTTCATCTTCTTGAGAAAGCGACCGACACCAGTGATCGTACCACCCGTCCCCACTCCCGCGACGATGGCATCAATGTTATGCCCGCTGTCTTCCCAAATTTCGGGACCCGTCGTCAGCTCATGGATCGCCGGATTGGCCGGGTTCTCGAACTGCTGCGGCATGAATGAATTGTCGGTTTGGGTCACGAGCTCATGCGCCCTGTTGATCGCTCCCTTCATGCCTTCGCCGGCTGGCGTGAGCACCAAGTTGGCACCCATCGCACGCAACAGCGCCCGTCGCTCGACCGACATCGATTCGGGCATCGTGAGCGTCAACTTGTAGCCTTTCGCTGCGCACACGAATGCGAGCGCGATGCCCGTATTGCCGCTGGTCGGTTCGATGATGTGCGTGTTGGCGGTGATCTTGCCGTCGCGCTCACCGGCCTCAATCATCGCCACGCCGATGCGATCCTTGACACTATTGAGCGGCTGGAAGAATTCGCATTTTGCAAATACCGTTGCCGTGTTCGCAGGCACGAGTCGATTGATTTGAATCATCGGCGTGTCGCCGATCGCCGCCGGGGCACTCGTGTAGATTTTTCCGCGGGCCATGGACAAGGTCTCAGGAATGAAGGGATGAAGGGATAAATTTATCGGCAGGGGTTGCTCACCACCAACAATCAGCAACTGAGCCTGGCAACTGACAACGTCCTACTGCCAACGTTCTCAATTCACCGTCCAGCAATCGCCGCTGGCATAGAGTGCTTCCAAGTCGCCTTCGCCCTTGGATTTGCGAGCACGGGTGACCTGTTCGTTGATTTGGTCGTCGTAAGTCGCGATCCCTTCGACGGCGCGGAGCACACCGATCGGTTCGGGCATCTCGGGGTAGCGCATCCGGGCGAGCATCATTTGAATGGAAGGATTCGGGTCCTTTTCGTCGTGAATGAGCAAGTCGTCGATTGCGACGTCGGACAACTTGACCACTTCCAAGTGGCTGCCGGTCAAGCGGATACCCTTGTCTCGCTCGGCTCCGAAGATCAACGGCTTACCGTGCTCGAGCTCAATGGTGTTCTCTGCACGTTGTGACTTTTCTTGTGCGTACGCCATCGCGCCGTCGTTGAACACGTTGCAGTTCTGGTAAACCTCGAGCAGCGACGTGCCCTTGTGTTGGGCCGAACGAATGAGCATCTCGCCGAGGTGCTTGACGTGGGCATCGATCGAGCGGGCGACAAAGGTGGCTTCGGCGGCGAGCGCGACCGACAGCGGATTGAGCGGGTGATCGATTGCGCCCATCGGTGTGCTCTTGGTGACCTGGCCCTCGACGCTGGTGGGACTGTATTGACCCTTGGTCAAACCGTAAATGCGGTTATTGAACAGCACGATGTTAACGTCGAGGTTACGACGCAAGCAGTGGATGAAGTGGTTACCGCCGATCGAAAGTGCGTCCCCGTCACCGGTGATGACCCACACCATCAATTCGGGCCGAGTGCTCTTCAGGCCCGTCGCGAACGCCGGCGCCCGACCGTGGATGCTGTGCATGCCATACGTATTCATGTAGTACGGAAACCGACTACTGCAACCGATGCCGCTGATGAAAACAATCTTTTCACGCGGCACACCGAGTTCCGGCAAGATCTTTTTCATCTGCGCCAAGATTGAGTAGTCACCGCACCCGGGGCACCAACGAATGTCTTGGTCGGAAGCGAAGTCAGCAGCTTTTAATACAGGAAGATTCATGGTACGGGGGGTCAGCGTTCAGGTGTCAGGTATTGGGTCTCAGGACGAAGCACACGGTCGGGAATTTCAGCTTGCCACCGCTTTGCTCCTGTCGGCTGACGACTGGCCACTTCCGCCTGTTTGGGTCACATGGGATTGAATCGCTTCAGTCAGCTCGGCGATCGAGAACGGTTTTCCCTTGACCTTGTTGATGCCGATGCAATCGACGAGGTAAGTCGCTCGCAGCAGCATGCGCAATTGTCCTGTGTTCAATTCGGGGACGACGACTGTTTTGAATCCCCGCATCAACTCGCCGATGTTTGAGGGCAGCGGATTCATGTAGCGAATGTGCGCGTGGCTGACCTTTTGGCCAGCACGTTGGCAACGGCGCACCGCCGTGTGACACGTTCCATAAGTCCCACCCCAGGAGATAACGAGCACGTCGCCGGTTTCATCGCCGAAGACGTCTTGCTTCGGAATCCGTTCGGCGATCTTGGCGACCTTGGCGGCGCGGGTATTCGTCATGTGTTGGTGATTATCCGGGTCATATGACACATTGCCGGTGATGTCTTCCTTTTCCAAGCCGCCGACGCGGTGCGTCAGTCCGGGAGTACCCGGAATCGCCCACGGTCGCGCCAAATTCTTGTCGCGAGCGTAGGGCTTGAACACTTCGCTGCCGTCCGTACCCGCGGGGTGCTTGATGACAATTTTGGCGAGCTCATCGAGTTTGGGAAGTTTCCATGGTTCGCTCCCGTTGGCGATGTAGCCGTCGGAAAGCAGAATCACGGGGCACATGCACTCGACTGCGATCCGCCAAGCTTCGATCGCCATGTAGAAACAATCGCCCGGTGACCGCGGGGCGAGAATCGGCAGCGGCGATTCACCGTTGCGAGCGAACATCGCTTGCAATAGATCGCTCTGTTCCGTTTTCGTCGGCAAGCCCGTGCTCGGACCGCCGCGTTGGACGTTGATGATGATCATCGGCATCTCGAGCATCAGCCCCAGCCCCATGCCTTCGGCTTTGAGGGCGATTCCGGGCCCGGAGCTGGCGGTAACCGCCATTGCCCCGCCGAACGCGGCGCCGATCGTCGAGCACACGGCCGCGATTTCATCCTCGGCTTGGAACGTGCGAACTCCAAAGTTCTTGTAGCGAGTCAACTCGTGAAGGATGTCACTCGCCGGCGTGATCGGATACGTGCCGTAGAACATATCCTTGCCGCTCAACTTCGCCGCGGTCATCAAGCCCCATGCGAGTGCCTGGTTGCCCATCATGCTCGTGTACGTTCCGGGGGCCAGCTCCGCAGCTTCGACTTGATAACTCTCGCCGAACGCTTCCGTCGTTTCGCCATAGGCCCAGCCCGCGCGGAGTGCCGCCTCATTGGCCTGGGCAACGTCCGGTTTCTTGCCGAATTTGTCGTCAATGAACCGCAATGTCGGTTCGAGTGAGCGCCCGAACAACCAATAAACGAGTCCCATCGCGAAGAAATTCTTGCAGCGATCGGCGACCTTCGGCGACAATCCCTTATCGCTCACGGCGTCGCGAGTCAGCTTGGTCATCGGGACCTTGAAGACTCGGTAGGAGGACTCAAGCACTTCATTCTCGAGCGGGTTCTTGTCCACTTTGGCGAGTTTGAATTCTTTATCGTTGAAACCGTCTTCGTTGGCGATCAAGATCCCGCCCTTGCGCAGGTCCGCCATGTTCGTGACCATCGCTGCGGGGTTCATCACCACCAGCGCGTCGAGTTGGTCACCGGGCGTGAAGATCGCTTCGCTGGCGAATTGGACCTGGAATCCCGACACACCTGCCCGAGTTCCACGCGGCGCGCGGATTTCGGCGGGAAAGTCCGGGAATGTGGCGACGTCGTTACCCGCTAACGCACTGGTGTTGGTCAACTGGGTTCCGAGCAATTGCATGCCGTCGCCCGAGTCGCCGCAAAGACGAACAGTAATTCCGGTGACCGCTTGTACGGTCTTGGTCGAAGTTGTTGAAGACTGCATGGGAGAGTCGCTGGCGCGGGCAAACGCGCCGCCAAGTACGAGATCGGAAGGTGGGTTTGTAGGGGTTGTATCGATCCTTCCGGTCAGGAAGGTGATGGATTTTGCTAAATCTGGCCTTTAAGCGTAATGTCAACACGCAGTCCAACCTGCGAATTGCGGCAAGAAAAACCGGTTGAGCACACGTTGAGGCCAATCGAGCAACCATCCTAGGGTGACGAATCGCTGGCTTCTTGGCAATTCGGGCAAATAAAGCCGTTGGTAGCCGACCGCGAGCGGCCGACGCGAACGCCCATTCGCCACCATCGCGATAACCGGCGTCAACCGTCAAGCGTCAACTAAGTTTGCTTCACCCCACAAACTCGGGTCTTCCGCGACAGGAAATTCGGGGCCGAGCGAAAATGTTTGCCAGCCGAGTTCGCGGTCAATGATGGCAAAGTAGAACCCCAATCGTCGTTGCTGAGTCGCGTCATAGCCAGTCATGGCG
>JBBSJZ010000312.1:0-7421 GCA_038256795.1 Pirellulales bacterium
ATCATCACGGAGGCGGGCAAGCTCAACAGAAATCTTGATTCCGTGTTTGAGGACCGGCCGTCAAGAAGCAAACACAACCGTTGCATGTTGCTCGTCCGTGATCCTCGCGATGTCGCAGTTTCGTATTATCATCAGGTGACTAAAAGAACGTTGTCTCCACTCGCGATTCACAGTATTGAAGAGTTTGTATTGGACCCGAATCTGGGGATACAACGGGTGCTAGCTTATTACCGACGTTACCAGCGTTACTCTCACACATTCCGAGATTTCAAGCTCGTTCGTTATGAATCGCTTCTGAGTAACACAAGTGAAGAGTTGCGTGGAGTACTCGAGTTCATTGGGATACCAGACCCGCCAATGAACTTAATTGCTCACGTTACGTCTGAATCGAACGCAGAGAACATGAGAAAGCTTGAATTAGCAGGCCAGGTTGATGGAATGAAGACTTTTTCCATGAGTGACGAGAACGCGTTTAAGGTAAGAAAAGCTAGAACCGGTACCCACGCAGAAGAACTTCCTGAAGAAGTCGTCAAGCTACTGAACGGTATAATGGTGAGCTACAAAGACCCTTTCAATTATTTGCCATGATGAAAAAAATCTTGTCGCATTGTAAGAGCTTGCTGCTGAAACGGCAAGGTTTCGCAAAAATGCCCGTCGTTGAGTTTAAAAACTTGCTTAAAAGAAAACTTAATATAGGCTCCGGCGGATGGAGGCACAAAGATTGGCTAAATCTTGATATGCCTTCCAAATGGTATTCGCGCTACCAGGAAGGAAACATCGACATTGAGTTTCGAATCGGTATTGACGAACGAATTCCGCTTGATGACAAATTTCTTAACAGTGTCTTTTGTTCGCATGTTGTAGAGCACATTCCTGATCGCTCAGCAATCAGACTATTTTCTGAAGTTCACCGAGTAATGCAAGATGGAGGTGTTTTTCGTATCACCTGTCCAGACATGAGTTTGATCTATCGTCGTTGGGTCGCCAGAGACCAATCGTTTTTTAACAGGTTTGCATTTAATCAACACTACAAAGCAGAAAGTATTACACAGCAATTTTTGCATTGCTTCGCAGCGCTAAAAACGAATCATTTGGCTCCGGCGGGAGTCACTGCGTTGACCGACACCGAAATTCAAGATGCATTTGAATCCAATGACCCACACGTCATATTGGACTCAATTTGCCAATCGCTTCCAACGAACTTGCAGATCGACTTTCCAGCTTGTCATTTCAATTGGTGGACACAAAAAAAACTCCGGAAAATTTTGACTGAAGCGGGATTCTCGTCAGTTCAAGACTCCGCCTACTTACAATCAATTGATGAGTCTATGCGAGATGCTAATTATTTTGACAGAACCCACCCTTGGATGTCTCTCTACGTAGATGCGATCAAGTGAGCCACCCTGCAACTGGAGAGTTCTGGTAAACCGTCAGAAAAAAACATGCAAAATATCCAGGCACTTGCTATCATTCCGGCACGAGGCGGTTCGAAGGGCGTTCCGCGGAAAAACGTCCTTCCGTTGGCGGGGCGGCCCTTGATCGCATGGACAATAGAGGCTGCGAAAAGAGCCGAGCAGGTTGAGCGAGTTATTGTCTCAACAGATAACTCAGAAATCGCTGACGTTGCGAGAAAGTTCGGCGCTGAGATCGTTTGGCGTCCGGCAGAGTTAAGTGGCGATCTAGTTTCCTCGGAGCAAGCAATTTTGCACGTCTTGAATGAACTTGAGCCAACCGGCCTGCCGCCGATTACTGCATTCCTGCAATGTACAGCGCCATTGATGACGTCTGCTGATATCGACGGGACGATCGCGGCGATTCAACGCTATGAAGCAGACACGTCGGTAGCGGTAGCTGATTTCCATTACTTTGTCTGGAAAACTACGCCCGACGGTGGTCTGATCGGTATTAATCATGAAAAGGGCATCCGGAAGATGCGTCAAGAGCGGACGCCTCAGTACATCGAGACAGGCTCAGTCTACGCAATGAAGACTGCAGGCTTTCGCGAGTTTAAACATCGCTTTTTCGGAAAAACGGCACATTATGTTGTGCCGCCGGAGCGCGTCCTCGAAATTGATGAACCGGTTGATTTCAAAGTCGCACAGATGCTCTTGGAAGAGCGATTGAAGCAAGTTCGATGCGAGTCGTTGCCTCGCTACATCGAATTGGTTGTTTTCGACTTTGATGGAGTTTTTACGGATGATAGCGTTCTTGTCTCTCAGGACGGCCTAGAATCCGTCGCCTGCAGCCGCGCCGATGGGATGGGTGTCAAGCTCGCTCGCCAAGCAGGAATTCCGATGTTGATTCTCAGCACGGAGGTCAATCCTGTGGTGACACGGCGCGCAGAAAAGCTTCAACTTGAAGTCTTCCAAGGCGTTGAGGACAAGCTGTCCTTATTAAGACGTCTGCTCGATGAAAGAAATATCGACGCTAAAAATGTCGTGTACGTCGGAAACGATGTTAATGACGTCGATTGCCTACTACATGTCGGCTGTGGTGTGGCAGTGGCAAGTGCAACTGCTCCCGCACAGAACGCCGCTCGCATTGTTCTCGGTCGAAGTGGTGGCAACCATGCCGTGCGAGAACTTTTAGATCTCATCCTCGCTAAACGTACTGCTAATAGTTAAACAATGATGACGCTACCAAACACTTATCCGACGCCCAAGGTGATTGCCGAAATTGGTTGCAACCACAAGGGTGAAATGGAAACCGCAAAAGAACTGATCTCAATCGCGTCAGCGTTCTGTCGGGCCGATGTCGCAAAATTCCAAAAGCGCAATCCAAAAGAGCTCTTGTCGAAGGAACAATATAATGCACCTCATCCCAATGAAATGCATTCTTACGGGAGTACATACGGAGAGCACAGGGAATTCCTTGAACTGACGCTCGATGAACACCGCCAGCTGCAAGACTGGTGTGGCGAATTCAATATCCAGTACAGCAGTTCAGTATGGGACATGACGAGCGCAAAGGAGATCACAAGATTGCAGCCCACGCTGATTAAGGTGGGCTCGGCAACTAATACCCATCGAGACATGCTCGCCTTGCTGTGCAACGACTTTAGTGGTGAGATTCACGTCTCCCTCGGAATGACAACGCGAGAGGAAGAGCAGGAATTGGTCAAGTTCTTTGAAGATCGTGGCCGCGCAAAAGATGTTGTGCTGTACTCATGCACTTCCGGATATCCCGTGGCATTCGCAGATGTTTGCTTGCTTGAGATCGTTCGCATCCGTGGCGATTACGCGGGCGTGGTGAAATCAATTGGCTTTTCTGGCCATCATCTTGGAATTGCCGTGGATGTCGCAGCTTACACCCTCGGTGCGGAATGGGTAGAACGACATTTTACACTCGACCGAACATGGAAAGGAACTGACCATGCGGCGTCTCTTGAACCCCAAGGACTTCGCCGGGTAGTTCGCGACCTCAAGGCCACACGCGAGGCGCTGAAGTTCAAGGCCAATGAAATCTTGCCTATTGAAAGTAAGCAACGTGACAAACTCAAATTTAGAATCGAAAGCGAATCCAACTAATGAGGACAAGTCCTTCGTTGAACCGCGATTCACGACTGAGTTTCGAAATGTGCACGCGGGCGAAGAGATCTGGGTGGTTGCATCCGGATCATCAATGAATTTTGTTGACGCCGATTTTTTCGATAACAAGATCGCGATTGGCGTAAACCGTGTTAACCAAAAGTTCAGCTGTAAGTACATCGTCGCTAAAGACGCCCGCGGTTTTGAGGAAATCCACCGCTTTCGCAAGTGTGCCAAGATCATCCTTTCCAAACATGAGAGTGGGAATACCGATCGTCCGCTTAACCGTGTTGAACATGAATATTGGATTTTTGATCATCCCTCAAAATTGAGTGATGAGCATCCCGATGTTTCTGTCATCGGCAGTGATCGAATTGTGGTGAGCTATTCCACGATCACGAGCGCCATTCATATTGCCGCGTACATGGGCGCATCAACAATTTTCGTGTGCGGGCACGACTGCGGGGCGATCGACGGAGTCAATTCTCTCAATTCGTATTACCACCAAGTTCAAAGCCATCAGGGAACGGAGGGAAAGTATTTTGAGTGGTTGGGGCAGATTGAAGACCAAACGTTGGCGGTAGTAAATGAATTGCGCTCGCGTTTCGGGGTTCGAGTCTATTCTTTGAATCCGTTTATAAACTTAAATCTCGAAGGTCATTCTTTCGAGTCAGCGGTCCGGTTGGATGGCATTGGAGAACTTTCCGAGAGTATTCTTCGCTCCAAGTTGGACTGGAGTGAGGCTGCACTCGATCGCCGGAACCAGCAACTCCATTCGCTTGAAAGTTCACTTTCGTATCGTTTAGGAAGAGCGATTACATGGCCTCTCCGTTGGTTGAACGCCGAGCGTTCAGCTTAGAACTCCCAATGCAACGCAACGGAATCAGCGTGGTTATTCCCACGTACAATTGCGAAGAGTTCATTGTTGAAACACTTCACGCAATTGATCGGCAAACCTTGCGTCCCAATGAGATCATAGTTGCAGATGATTGTTCAAGTGACGCCACGCTCAAAAATGTCCTGGAGGCGAAACTGTCCAATAGCCTCCCTATTCGTATCCTGCCAGGATCTTGCAACAGCGGTGGACCAGCTGCACCGATCAATCGGGGCATTCACGCAGCGACGTATGATATCATCACGATCATGGATCATGACGATTTGATGGAGCCCGAAAAGATTGAGCTCCAGCACCAAGCACTGAGAGAAAATCCAAGTTGCGGTCTGTCACTTTGTGACTATTGGCACTTTGACGAAACTGGCGTTCGTCCTTCGAGCAACGCAAGGGGACAATTTTCATCGGGGCATCGCGAGCTAGGAGTCAACGAACTGGTTGCCGTCGTCGATCCTGAAAGAGCCCGGTCAGCATTTATTCGCGATCCAGGGCTTCCTCGGAGCAGCAGCGGCCAGATGTTTCGCAAGGCTCATTGGGAGCGGATTGGAGGCTACCGTCCGCACATGGGTCCTACGTCGGATTTTGATTTTGTCATGCGTTCACTCGTGGCACCGATCGCTTGGGTTGATCGACCTCTGTATTTAAAACGCGTGCATCCGGGCAATCTCTGGTCCGGGAGTTTGCATACCACGAGATTAAACTTGAAAATTCAGTGGGACGCTGTGCGTGTAAGCGAATATCCCTCCTACCATCCAATCACGTGCATTGTTCGCCAAAGACATTTAAAATTCTTAAGAAAGTTACGCGTCGATAAGTCATCTGCCTTGCTGATCGCGAGTTCGCTTGACCTGGTTTGGCGAGATATCGTTCCAAGAGCAATCCGTCGGATATCGCGAGTCTTGCAACAAAGCACTAAGGTTTCTCCGTGACACTGACGCATGGGTATCGTGTTGCGATTTCTAGACGTTCAGATGAACGAATTGATCCAAAGCTGTGAATTCGTCAGTTAACTTTCGTCGGATCGGCTTTTGGCCTGACTATTCGCAAGACAACCCATATCAGCGTTTGTTTTACGATAGCCTCCGCCCGTACGGCTTCGAATCGACGTCCGACGTTTCGTTTAACCTGGATTGGCTGAAAGACCATGGCGACAAGTTTGATGTCGTCCACATTCACTGGCCTGAAAAGCTCTGGAATTCAGATCATCGAGTTGTCGGTCAATTGCGCTTGATCAAAGCGAGATATGAGTTTCTGCGGGAATGTAAGCGCCGTGGAATCGTTCGAGTTTGGACTCTTCACAATTGGACTCCTCATTTCAATGGCAGCTGGATTGACCGTGTAGGCAATCTCATGATTGCAATGCAGTCCGATCTCATACTGGTTCACAGCAAAGCCATTCAAGACAAGGTCCGTCGGCGTTGGTGGCTGGGCGATCGTACGATAGTGATGCCGCAGGGCAATTACAGTGGTGTTTACCCCCAGCCACGGGATTCGAGTTTAGTACGTAATGAATTGGGATTTTCCAACGATCAACCACTATGTTGCATGCTTGGACACCTTCGGGAGAATAAGGGCATTGCTAACGTCGTGGCAGCTGCGAGGCGTCTTGGAGAGCATTTTCAGTGGCTCGTCGCTGGACACGTAGATGATCCCAGTACCGCCTCGCTACTGGACGCTTGGCGTTCAGAATGCGAGAACGTGCGCGTCATTGATCATCGGATCGATGATCAACAATTCGCAGATTTCTCGAATGCGGCAGATTGTTTCTTACTTCCTTACTATCGCAGTTCCGGTAGCGGCGCCTTGCTTGCCGCGATTTCATTGGGGTGCGCGGTGGTGGCAAGCGATTTGCCGGTCTTCCGGGAAGTTTTTGGCGGTGAAACCGACGCCGTGGTCTTTGTCAAGCCGGGCGATTCTTACTCATTGGCCACGGGAATAAAACAATTCTTTGGCGTCGATGTTGCCACCCGACATCGTGCTGCTCGCACCGTCTCCGAGCGATTTGATTGGACAAGAGTAATTGAGCCGGTTGCGCAACGATTGCTGCATGAAGTGCATTTAAGATTGGAATCAACATGAGCGTTTCCGTTATCATCCCCTGTTACAATGGTGCGGCATTTCTCTCCGAGACGCTCAAGTCGGCGCTCGGACAGACGATGCCACCAATGGAAATTATTGTCATCGATGACGGTTCGACCGACGATTCGGCTGCAATCGCTGAGGCCGCTGGCGTTCAAGTGCGTGTAATCCGGCAATCGAATCAGGGTGAATCCGTGGCACGCAACCGGGGCATCGACGAGGCGAAAGGTGAATGGATCGCATTTCTCGATGCGGACGATCTTTGGTTGCCTCATAAGCTTGAGAGACAGCTCGCTGTGGCGGATCCGGATACGATTGCGGTTCACACGGAAATTGAAACCTTCGGAACACAATCAGGGGTATCCGAGATCAATCTGATTGATTCGGAAACTCGCTACCAACCCGAATACTTGGCACTGCATAATTCGTTTTCAACCCCAAGTGCTGTGATCGTTCGGCGCGACGTCGCACCTCGTTTTCCGTCTTGGACGCGACGCGGAGAAGATCTGATCTTCTTTCTCGATTTGGTTCAACGAGGGCAGATTCGACTCGTTAGCGAACCACTGACACGCTACCGCAAACACGCCGGTGGCCAGACATCCAACATTACCGGGGAAATCGAAGTCCATCAGGCAATTTTACGATGGCTAGGACAGCCAGATAACACGCTCGCCCAGTCACAGAAGGAGAAAATCCAGTCCCGATGGTGCGATCGACTAGTTGATTTGGCTTGGAGCATGAAGGAGCGACGTCGCTGGGAAGAGTATTACGCATTTCGCGAGCACCTTAAGTCGATATCCGGAAACCAACGTGTTGACGTACTGGTCGCCAATCGCTTGTATCCACAGTTTGCTTACCGAGTCCTTGACTTTCTAACCGGTAAGCACAGTAAGGTATGACACTCTGTAGGAGATGTCGTGCGA
>JBBSJZ010000313.1:0-7382 GCA_038256795.1 Pirellulales bacterium
AGCCCGGCGGATTGCTGATCGCAGGTGGGATCGCCATCGCGATTCAAATGTCGGCTCCGTGGATCAGCCCCGGTGGTACGGCGGCGGCGTCATTGCGAGCTCGCCAGCCGATGCGGCAACCGGGACAAGTCTTGGAAGGGAACGTATCATGAATCGAAATCACGCCTATCTGTTCGTTGCCTGTGTCGCGATCGGTTACTGTTCCACATTCACGCCGATCGTCTTCGCGGCAGAGTCCGATTCGACGCTTGAAGCCACGAGCGAATCCTCGGACATTAAATCCTCGGACATTAAATCCTCGGGCACCAAATCCTCGCTTCACGAGCCCGCCAAACTATCCGTGCCGCCGCTGGATCATGTCGAGTACCCCGCCGATCGGCCGAAGTGGGTGTCGGACACTCCACAATTATCCGAAACCAATCACACCTGGGTCGTCGTCACGCCGGCGTGTGACTCGATGGTTGTCGCCGAAGAATCGCTTCACGAACTCGCGCGGGCCGCAGTCGGTTTCTACGTCGAGCAATTGACGGCGCTATCGCCGGAAACGATCGCATTTCCGATTGATGATGAGTGGATCGATCGAGCTTTGGTGTCCAAGCGTTATAGCGGCGAATTGATCGAAGGCAGCGTGTCCCGCTATGAAGCGGCCATCCAGCTTCGGTTTTCACCCGAGGTGCAAGCCGAAATCCGAGAGGCCGCCGCCAACCTGGAAGTGCGTGAGCGACTCGGCGCAATCGGCTTGATCATCGCGGGCTTGTTCAGCGCGTTGATGGTCGGCTCCGGCGTTTTGGGTGGACTCAACCGCCACCTGCAAAAACGCGAATCAGCCCAGCAAGCTGCGGCAATCGTTTGAAGCGGATCGATCGATGCCGGTATGCTCTGGCTCCGCTTGGCCGCACATCGTTTTCGCCTTGTCACCCCTCTCCCCGAAACGGGCGAGGGGAGCCTGGACACGACGCCGGAGGCTGTATCGGGTATTTTGACTCGTCCCTTTGTTCTCACTTTGCACTGATCTGGGATGTTGATGATGCGAGCTTTTTTGACGCTAGCGACGGTCTGCATTTTTGCTGAAGGGGTGGGTGCTCAGGTCTTGGCGCAGGCATCTTCCCAGCAATTCGAGATTGTCGACGCGGCGGGACTTGTGTCGGCTCACGCTGAGATCAAACGCGGGCGGCTAGTCGTGCTCGACGGTAACGGCGAACGTTCGGATTACTCGCGTGAGCCGCGATACGATTCTGCGGATCAACAATACGTGGGCTACTTCAATGCCAATCGCAACCGAGTGCTGAGGTTTCCCCGCTCGGGATCCGGCAATCTTTTCACAGCGGACCTGAGCGAGGCGGCGCCTCAATTTCGTCGCACGGTCCGTTCCGTCCGTCCCGCCCGGGCAAGTTCGATCATCCCGACCGACCGACCCGTGCCGCTGCCGATCGGACCCAACTTCGCCGGACCCAACTTCGCCGGACCCGGCTATGTTGACCCGGGGTATGTCGATGGTGACTACGGCAACGGGTACGGCTCGCTACTTCCATCGCGCCGATCGATCGCGCATAGCCAATCGGTGCTGATCGATTCGGAAGTCGTTGCCAACCCACCCTTACCACCCGTCGAAGTGATGCTTTTCAATAGCGGCAATCGCGATCTGCAGGTTCAATTGGTGGGATTGGCGAGCGGTGTCCAGGGTGAAACGATTCGGCTCGCACCCGGCGAGCGACGGCCGGTGAGGGTGCAGCGAGATAGCGGTGGCCAGCGAATTGACTACTACCGCGTGATCAGCTCCACGGGAGAATTCTTCAACAAGCAGATCGCTGTGCCGATTGCGGCGAGTCCGTTGTACGAAGTGGTCGCTCATGAATGGGCGATGCAGTCGATCGCGATCGACCGAACGGGTAAGAGCCCCAGTGCGATCGAGGATATCAATTACCAAGGCAAGGGAATCGGTCGATTTCCGCTACCGGCCGGCGCGAATCTGACGAGCACCACGATCGACGTCAAGCGAGCGGCCCAAGCCGCTGGCAATCCCGGTAGCGTCGCGCCGCTGGTTCCCGCCGCAGCACGCGATGAACGAGCCTCGGATGAACCACTCGATCGCGTGCTTCGTGAAGTGCTCGAGCAACAACGTCGTGCCGTGAAACCGTTGTAGTGTCGGTTTGCACTTTTTCCTGCACATCTCGTGCTTTCTGATCCCGGTAAGGATGCTTTCTGATCCCGGTAGGGATGAAAGCCGTGAGCCGGTGGTTTGAGCGATGCGAACACCACCGGACAGCCTCCGCTCAGCGAACGCCTCATCGCAACGCGGAGCGCTGTTGACGGCAAGTGACGGTTCCGAGCGTTAACTGAGTGGATACGGTAAGATGTCCGGCATCCAGGTGGTTTCGGTATTGCCGATCTTCTCGCTCACAAAAGTGTGGCTCATGACTCGCATTCATTTTTTGCTCGCTGTTCTTTGGTTCGGATGTGGCGGTTCAGCGGTCACGGCGGAGGACTGGAGTCGATTTCGTGGTCCAGGCGGTTTGGGCGTGGCCGCGGAAGCCGATTCGATTCCGTCGCAATGGTCCCCCGAAGCGAACATGGCCTGGAAAACGGCATTGCCGGGACCCGGCGTTTCGAGTCCGATCATCGTCGCCGGTAAGGTATTCGTGACGTGCTATTCCGGTTATGGACTCGATCAAGAGTCACCGGGTGATATGAACAACTTGATGCGTCACGTTGTCGCTGTCGATCTGGCCAGCGGCAATGTGCTTTGGCAACAAGACATCAAGGCGACGCTGCCCGAGGATCCGTACAGCGGAGTGGGGGTGACGGCGCACGGGTACGCATCGCACACGCCGGTATCGGACGGCAAGCACGTCTACGTCTTCATGGGCAAGGGTGGCGTCCACGCGTTTGATCTCGATGGTCATGCACTCTGGCAGGCGAACGTCGGGCAAGAATCGGATCCGACCAAGTGGGGCTCGTCGTCGAGTCCCGTGATTTACAACGACACACTGATCGTCACCGCGTCGGCCGAGAGCCAGGCGATCATCGGTCTCGACAAGAACACCGGCAAAGAGTTGTGGCGACAAGAAGCTGAAGGACTTGACGGGATGTGGGGCACACCGACGCTCGTCAACGTCGATGGCGGTCGTACGGACTTGGTGATGTGCGTCGCCAAGGAATTGTGGGGACTTGATCCCGATAGCGGTAAGCTGCGATGGTTCGCCAACGCGACGGGTGCCGAGCAAGCGTATTCGAGCGTGATCACCGACGCGGATCGCGTGTTTGTGTTCACCGGCCGAGGTGGCGGCAGCATCGCCGTGAAGGCGGGAGGAAGCGGCGACGTCAGTGAAAGTAACACCGTCTGGACAGGCACCGAGAACGCCAGCTTCGGTTCACCCGTTCGGTTCGAAAATCGTCTTTACACCATCTCGCAAGGCGTCGTCACGATCGTCGATGCCGAGTCCGGTGAAAAGCTTGAACAAGTGCGGCTCAAGGGAGCCCAGCGAACCGGTGGCCGATTCGGCTCACTCGACTATGCCTCGCCCATCGTCGTCGGCAGCCGCATGATGTACGTCAACGGTAGCGGCCAAATGTTCGTGTTTGACTTGTCGAACGGCGCCGAACAAATTGCGCTCAATCGCGTGACGAACGAGAAAGAATCGTTCGGCGGATCGCCAGCGGTCAGCGGCGACCGATTGGTCCTCCGCAGTGACAAGTACCTGTACTGCATCACGGATCAAGGTGAAACCGTGGCCCCTGCGCCTGAATTGAATGAAGTCGCGACCACGGATGAGCCTGCGCCAGAACGTGGCGGAGGCGGGCGTGGTGGCCCTGGAGGTGCCGGTGGCCAATTCGATCCGGCGAGCATTTTTGCCGCCCGTGATGCGAACAAGGACGGCAAGCTCACGTCCGACGAAGTCGCCGGCAGCCCGCTCGCGGATCGCATCAAGTAAATCGACAAGGACGGCGACGGCGCGATCAACTTAGACGAACTGCGCAGCGGAATGGCTGCCATGTCGGGCGGCGGACGCCCCGGCAGCGGAGGCGAGGGAGGTCGCCCTGGCGGCGGTAGTGGCAATTACGGACGCGGCGGAGAGGACACGCGCCCCGATCGGCCACAACGGCCCGCAATGGCGACTGAATAAAAAACGTCTTCACCGGTTAGACTCACAAACTCGTTCCCAGGCTCTGGCCTGGGAACAAGTGATGAGGGGCTAGGCTTAAAACTGCCGGCTACTTTGAGCGAACCGAAAACCGATGCACGGTCGTTTCTCGCAGCACTTCACCGGGACGAACGAGAGTCGTCACGAAGGTCGGACGATTGGGTGCGTTGGGGAAGTGCTGGGTCTCCAAACAGAACGCTTCGTGGCTGGCCGCGCCCGCCGATGACGCGTTTCCACCGAGGTGGTTGGCGGTGTACAGCTGGATGCCCGGCTGGGTCGTTTCAATTTCGAGAACTCGGCCCGACTCGGGGTCGTAAACTTCCGCCGCTACACGCAGCTTGCCGACATCGCCACGAACGGCGAAGCAGTGATCGTAGCCTTTTGACCCGGGGTACTGGTCAATCCGTTTGCCAAACGTCGTCGGCTCGCGGAAGTCCAATCCGGTACCAGTCACGTCGTTAAGTTTGCCGGTCGGTATCAAGTCACCGTCCACATCGAGCACTTGGTCCGCATGGATCGTTGCGACGTGATCCAGTGCGGTTCCACTCCCCACACCCCCGAGATTCCAGTAGCTGTGGTTGGTCAAGTTCAGGTGCGTCGCGGCATCACTCGTCGCCTCGAACGAGATCGTCAACTCGTCCGCATCATTCCAGCGATAGTCAACGGTCACGGTGACGGTTCCCGGATAATTTTCTTCGCCATCGGGACTCGTGTAGGTGAACTTCACACCGACCGCGTCGGCGTGCCGGTACGACGCGTGCGCGAACCAGCGATGTGCGAACCCGAGTTTGCCACCGTGCAAGTGATGCTTGCCGGCATTCGTGGCGAGTTGGTACTCGGTCCCGTCGATCGTGAACTTGCCGAGTTCGATGCGGTTACAAAACCGCCCCACCGTGCTGCCGAAATACGGATGGCTGCCGAGGTACGGATCGAGCGAGTCGAACATCAAGTTCACGTTGGCGAGCTTGCCGTCTCGATCGGGCACATTGACGTCCAACAGTGTCGCACCGAAGCTCATCACGCGAACCGCATGGCCGTGGCTATTGGTCAACGAAATGCGGGTAACGTCTTTGCCGTCGGCTGTTTTGCCGAAGTGATCTTCGTGAACTTGCATGGTGTCCGATGGGGGTGGGGCGGCGATCGCTGAGGTGCAAATGCCGAGCGTAAATATCGCCAACATGGATTGTTGACGGAGCCTGAGCATCATGACAATTTCGCCTCGTTTGGTGTACCGTACAGGGAGTGCTTCCAGTCTACCCGGTCGGTCCGTTCGATTCATCCGCTCATGCCGTTATCGCTCACCACGAATCCCAGCACGCTGAACCCGCTCAAGATCGGTCCCTTGGAGATCGGCTTTCCCATTGTCCAGGCGGCTTTATCGGGCTACAGCGACTTGCCGATGCGGGTGATCGCCCGTGAACACGGGGCGAGTTACACGCTTTGCGAAGTGATGCTTGACCAATTCCTCGTCAACCTCAGCAACCGTTCCAAGACACGACATTTTCTCGACATTCATCCTGACGAGCACCCGGTCGCGGGCCAGCTCATGGGTGCCGAACCGGAACAGTTTTCGCTCGGTGCCGCGAAGCTTGCCGAAGCCGGTTTTGATGTGATCGATGTCAACTTCGGTTGCCCGGTGAAAAAGGTGCTCGGTCGGTGTCGCGGCGGATTCCACCTGTCTCAACCCAGCGTGGCGATCGAGATCCTGCGCCGCACCCGTGACATCGTCCCCAGCCACATCCCCGTGACCGTCAAAATGCGGCGTGGCATCGACGATTCTGCGGAGTCGCGTGATCGGTTTTTCGAGATCCTCGATGGCGCCCTCGAGATCGGGATCGCGGCGGCGACCGTTCACGGTCGAACCGTCGTCCAGCGCTACGTCGGGCCGAGTCGATGGGAGTTCCTTACGGACGTCAAGGAACACGTCGGAAATCGGATGTCGATCCTCGGCAGCGGCGATCTGTTTTCCGCCGCCGATTGTTTCGCGATGCTACGGCAAACGGGAATTGACGGAGTCACCGTCGCCCGAGGCGCGATCGGAAACCCGTGGATCTTCACCCAAGCTCGTGAGCTAGCCGAGAACCGGCCGCTACCGCCACCGCCAAATTTGCGAGAACAAGCGAAGGTGATGCGACGCCATTTCGATCTGTGTTCGCAAAGTTACTCGAGCGAGCGAGCACCGCTGCTGATGCGCAAGTTCTGCATCAAATACGCAGCCTCGCACCCCGACCATGAATCTGTGCGGTTAGCCTTCGTGCGACTGCGCAGCCGCGAAGAATTCGAGTCGCTGCTGACTGAGCACTACGAACGCGACGCCCCCGGTCGCTACGTACCCCGTGAAATCCATGGCTCCCAAGAAGAGTGCGGGTGAGGAAAAAGTTGTCAGTTGTCAGTCGTCAGTCGTCAGCAAGAACCCGTCATCGGTCTCAATAAAAAATCTAACTTCCCCCACCTCTTAACTGCCTACTGCCTACTAGCAACTCCCAACTCTCACCCCCTCGCCCCGTCCCAGGCTTCGGCGAGCAATTCGACGGCGCGATCGACTTGTTCGCGGCTGGTGGTCCAGCCCATGGAGATTCGCAGGGTCCGGCCGACTTGTGCATCCGTGCATCCGATGCTGCGAAGTGAGCGCGTCATTTCATCCGGTGGTGAGTCACTTTGGGCGGTGGCGACAACCAACTGCCGCGCGATCCGCTGGATCCGCTTCGCGTCGCCCGGCATCTGGATCGCCATCGTATTGGGTAACCGCTTCACTCCCTCGCAATGCAGGATCGGTTCCGGCGTCATCACCGTCCTCAATCCTGAGATGAAACGATCGCGCAGCTTGCTCAGGTTATCACCGGCGTCCTCGGCACAGCGGGCAGCGAGCGAGGCGGCGGCGCCGATGCCGACACACCCGGGGATGTTCTCGGGTCCCGGACGCAGTCCCATCTCGCGGGCTTCGCCGTACACCGTCGGTGACAACTGCAACCCACGACGAACGTACAAAGCCCCAGTACCCTTAGGACCGTAGAACTTGTGGCCACTGATCGACGCCGTATCCACCCGCCACTGGGTCACGTCGACCGGCATTTTGCCGAACACCTGGGTCGCGTCACAGTGAACGGGGATGCCGCGATTGTGGCAAATATCGGCCACCTCACGCACGGGCTGGATCGTCCCCAGCACCGCACTGGCTGCGACGAGGCACACCAACCGCGTGTCGCTACGAAGCATTTCGGCGACCCGCTCCGGGTCCAC
>JBBSJZ010000314.1:0-7363 GCA_038256795.1 Pirellulales bacterium
CCTTTGACATCGACAATCGAGGCCGGTTGTTCGTGTGCGAGTCCTATCGGCAATCGCTGGGGGTAACCGATAACCGTTCGCACGACGAAGCTTGGACACTGGCGGATTTGGCCGCGAAAACAGTCCAGGATCGCATCGATTATCACAAGCGATTACTCGGCGAAGCCGCGGTGACCTACACCCAGCACGACGATCGTATTCGCCGCGTCGTCGATACCGATGGCGATGGAAAAGCCGACGAGAGCACCGTGCTCGCCAAGGGATTCAATCGACTCGAGGAAGGCACGGGAGCGGGAGTGCTCGTTCGCGGCAGCGACATTTACTACACGTGCATCCCAAAGCTTTGGAAGCTCATTGACCAGGATGACGATGGTGTCGCCGATGACCGCGTCGTGTTGTCCGATGGCTTCGGCGTGCGGGTCGCGTTCCGCGGCCACGACATGCACGGGCTCGTGATCGGTGTCGACGGTCGGCTTTATTTCAGCATCGGTGATCGCGGTTACCACGTCACGACCGCCGACGGGCGATTGCTTAGTAATCCAGCCGTCGGTGCTGTTTTCCGCTGCGAACTCGACGGATCGAACCTCGAGGTCTTCGCCAACGGCCTTCGCAATCCGCAAGAGCTAGCGTTCAACGATCTCGGTGATTTCTTCAGTGTCGATAACAATAGCGACAGTGGCGACCAAGCGCGGATCGTGCAGATTCTTCGTGGTGGTGATTCGGGTTGGCGGATGTACTATCAATACCTGCCCGATCGCGGCCCGTTCAATCGCGAACGCATTTGGTACCCGTTCGAGAACGAGCAACCCGCCTACATCGTGCCACCGATCACGAACTTTACCGACGGGCCGAGCGGTTTAGCGTATTACCCAGGGACCGGATTCGGATCGGCGTTGGATGACAACTTCTTGATTTGCGATTTCCGTGGCGGCGCTAGTAACAGTGGCATTCGCTCCTTCAAGCTCGAACCGAGCGGCGCGTTTTATCATCTCGCCCAAGACGCTCAACCGATTTGGACGACGCTCGCGACCGACGTGGCCTTCGGTCCGGATGGAGGTCTTTACGTCAGCGATTGGGTCGACGGCTGGAATGGTTTGGGCAAGGGTCGGATCTATCGTTTAACAGCCCCCGAAGCTGAGGATCGCGACTTGGTCAAGGAAGTTCAATCGTTATTGAGTGGCAATTGGGCCGAGATGGAAACGGCATCGCTCGTGGAGCTACTCGCTCATCGCGATCGTCGCGTTCGTTTGGAAGCCCAGTGGGAACTCGCCAACCGCAAGGCCGCGGAAGAATTCTTAACGCTCGCGACCGCGTTCGTCGCTGCCGATGCGCCGATTGACTCAGCCGCCGATGAATCCGCCGCCACCGATGTACCGGTCCAAGATGCGACGATACAAAGTCGGCTGCACGCGATTTGGGGTGCCGACCAGATCGCTCGTCTCGATGCCGAGATGCGTCCGAGCATCATCGCTGCACTGCGACCGCTGCTCGGCGACAAGAATGCGACCCTCCGAGCGGCGGCCGCCAAGGTCGCGGGTGAACGGGGTGATATCGAAGCGACGCCGCGGTTGATCGAGTTGGTTGCCGACGTCGAGCCTCGCGTCCGTTACTTTGCCACGATGTCCCTTGCCGAATTGAAGTCCGTCACGGCGTATGAAGCCGTGGTGGCAATGCTTGCCGAGAACAACAACTCTGACCCGGTGCTGCGTCACGCTGGCATGATGTACTTGGCTGGAACGGGTAGCGTCGAGACGGTGGTGCAGTTGCACCAACACCCAAACGAGGCCGTGCGACGCACCGCAGTCGTGGCGCTGCGGCGGCGGGCGAGTGGCGACGTCGCCAAGTTCCTTACCGATGCCAGCCCGCTTGTCGTGATTGAAGCGGCTCGAGCAATCCACGACGAGCCGATCCCGGTGGCACTCGCGTCGTTGGCTGGATTGATCGACACGGATTTAGTGGATCCCGAATTGATTCGCCGCGTGCTCTCGGCGAACTATCGACTCGGAACGCCCGAGGCTGCCGCAGCGGTAGCCAAGTATGCCGCGACGGCGACTTCCCCCGAAGCGATGCGGTTGGAAGCACTCGACATGCTGGCGACTTGGACAGCTCCCGATCCACGCGACCGGGTGCTCAATGACTATCGACCGATCGCACCTCGCAGTGCCGCGATTGCGGAGAAGGCACTCAGCGCAGAAATTGATCCGTTGATGGTTGCCCAAGAAACGATTCGCGAGCGGGCAATGTTGGTAGCGTCGAATTTGGGAATCAAAAAGATCGCACCACTGTTGGCCCAGCGAGTCACTCGCCCGAGTGAGCGTCCGACGCTCAAGGCTGCGGCGCTGCGATCGCTTGCGGAGCTCGAGCCTCAAAACGCGGTCTCGCTGGCGCGTGAATTCGATTTCGAGACACCGTCGATCGTGCTGAGTGCCGTGTTGGAAGTGCTGGCAAAATATGACACCCAGAAATCTGTCACTCGTTTCATTCAAGCGACCGAGAGCAGCACCACTCAAATTCGCCAACAAGCCTGGGATATCCTTGCCAAGAGTAAAGATCCGGCGGCGACCGAAGCGATCACGGCGGCCGTCCAAAAATACTTGGATGGCAAGCTGCCGAGCGAGGTCGAACTCAATGTCCTCGAGGCAGCGACGGATCGCATCCCAGCGGAAATGAAACAAGGGCTCTCCGAGCACCAGGCGAAACTCGCCGTGGATGATCCCCTCGGATCTTGGCTGGTCTCGCTTCACGGCGGCAGTGTCAGCAAGGGCGAGCGGCTATTCTTCGATCGTACTGACCTGTCGTGTGTCCGTTGCCACCAAGTCGAACGCGCCGGCGGTGCCGTGGGCCCGAATCTAACCGCGATTGGCAAAACGCGTGACCGACGCTACTTGCTCGAATCGATTTGTTTACCCAACGCCTCGATCGCGGAAGGTTTTGAGACCACGGTGATCGCGAACGAAGACGGCCAAGTGGTCACGGGGATCGTGAAGTCAGAAACCGAGGATTTCGTCGAACTGATCCAAGCCGACGGAGCCGTCGTTCGCGTCGGCAGTGACGAGATTGTCGCCCGCCGTAAAGGCACGTCATCGATGCCGGCGGATCTCGCGAAACTGATGACGCCGCGTGAACTTCGGGATATGGTCGCGTACTTGGAAAGTCGCAAGTCGAGTGATCGCGACGCTGCCGAAACCGAGTGAGGTAATTGATCTTGCTTCGTCACTTGAATGAGTGAGCAAGTGATCGGGTTCGTCTTTCGCTAACGCATCCGGTTACGAATCCCAATCTCGTTCTGATGCGCTGCGATTATTGATCGACGCATCTCGTTGTTGCAAATTGCGCTGAGGATTCAAGCAACGACTGGTTCGGACGACGTGAATCTTACGGTGAGCCGTTTTGGCGCTAGCCACGGGCCGATCGTAGAACCGGGGGCTAACGCTGGGCTGATAAATCTTCGATCTTGAAGCAGCTTTGTTTCCCGCAAGTTTCCATCCGAAATATCCAGGCTCCCCTCGCCCCATTTCGGGGAGAGGGGCTGGGGGTGAGGGGCTTACGAGTGGTCAACAACAGTACGTTTGCCATCTTGGCACGGACCGCTATCTCCCCGCGAAGACAAGTGAGAGAGCGGGAACTAAATGTTTTGGTCGATCGCGTCTCGGAGAAAAACTTGAATGCGTTTTTTCAGCGTCACGATGAAGGATTTTGCAGACAAGGCTAACGATCAAACGGCTCAGGAAGCCAAACCTAATCTTCATCCCTGACAAAGCATCACCGGATGCCACGGGGGGACGCTACGGTCGTAAAGCGAATGTGCGTTAAAATCGTTGCGACCCATCTACTTCGCCCAGATTTCTTAACAGGCGCCGCGACAAAATTGCCGCCCAGCCCTACTGAGTGTCCTAGGCTTCATTCGGACCGACATGGCCCTTCTCGTCTTCACCTCACTTTTTGCGGGGACAGGATGAGAGAAAGGTGCCGAGTTTGATCGTTGACGGTCCAATTGGATTCTCCCACCTGGATCGCGGATCGATGACACCTGTATCACTCCTGTCGGCCGTTAGCTCCACCCCAACGACGATCCCTACCGATCGCGTCCACCTCATCGATTCCGAATCGATGCCGCCCGAATTACAGAATGCCGTGCGGGCTTGGCGCAATTTGCTCGGCGACGAGGCCGTCGTGACCGACGCCGCTGCGGTCGAGCAACATGGACGCAACACCATCGACTCGCACATCCGCGGCACCGCGATTCTTCAGCCGCGATTCGACCGCCAAGTCGCCGGGATCGTTCGCATCGCCCAAGAATTCAAGATCCCGCTGTACCCGATCAGTACCGGGCGCAACTGGGGCTACGGCGCCGCCTCCCCCGTGACCGAGGGATGTGCCGTCGTCGACCTGTCGAAGCTGCGTCAAATCCGAATCATCGATCGCGAACTCGGCGTCGTCGCGCTCCAGCCTGGCGTGACCCAGGGGATGCTGTGGCAATTCCTCGAAGCCGAAGCGATGAATTTCATGGTCCCCGTTCACGGCGGCGGGCCGTCCTGCAGCGTGCTGGGGAATGCGCTCGAACGCGGCTACGGACTGACGCCGACCACCGACCACTTCGCCGCCCTGACGTCGCTCACCGCGGTTCTTGCCAATGGCTCGACTTACCAATCACCGCTGCACGCGATCGGCGCACCGCTCGTCGGTTCGCTGCATCGCTGGGGCGTCGGTCCCTACGCCGAGGGACTGTTCAGTCAAGGGAATTTTGGCATCGTGACCGAAGCCACATTCACGCTCGCACGTCGTCCCGAACATGTCGAAGCGTTCTTCGTGCGATTGACCGGTGAAGCACAATTCGCGGAGTTCGTCGACGCCATGCGGCGACTACTCAGCTCGATGGGAGCGAGCGTCTCGGGCATCAACCTGATGAATGCTCGCCGCGTGCTGTCGATGTCGCGTCCGTATCCCGTCGACCGCGTCGCCGCTTACGAGATCATGTCCGAGTCACTGTTGAGCGAACTCACCCGAGGCGCCGGCATCTCGCCCTGGACGGCGGCCGGCGTGATCCATTGCCCCGCGTCCATGCGATCCGCGATCCGCCGCGAGATCTCGCGATTGATCCCCGACTCACTCCCCCGCCCGATGCACTTCAATCGCAAGCGTCTCGGTTGGGCCCGCACGGCCAGTCGGTTGATCCCGCGTGGCGGCGGTTCGATTACCCAGCAACTCGACTCGATCGAGTCCCTACTGGACCTTGCCGATGGCATGCCGAGTCGCGTCGCATTACCGCTCGCTTATTGGCTCCGCGGCCGGGCGCCCGCGACGATGCGAGACATCAACCCCGCGAAAGACGGCTGCGGACTGCTGTGGTACAGCCCCCTCGTGCCGATGAAATCCGCCGACGTGACCCAGTACGTGAACATGGTCACGCGAGTCTGCACCGACCACGGCATCGAGCCCCTGATCACGCTCACGAGCCTCTCCGACCGCCTCTTCGACTCCACCGTCCCCCTGCTCTACAACCCCGAAGAACCGGGCGCTAGCGAAATGGCCCACCACTGCTACACCGCCCTCCTCGAGCAAGGCCGCGCGATGGGCTGCCTGCCCTACCGCGTTGGGACGCAAACGATGAGCCGCCTGCAAAGTTTCGATGACGGCTCACACGCCCCCCTCATTCAACAACTCAAACAAGCCATCGACCCCAACCGAATCATCGCCCCAGGTCGTTACGGCTGAGGCAATGTACCCCGACTTTCCAAGTCGGTTCCCACTCGCTCCGTCCGGGTCCTCCCCGCCATGATCCAGCCCACTTGGCTGTGTCGGGACTCAGTAAATCACCGGCAATGGACTAACAACCGCACTACACGCATTTTTTCGCGCCGAGTGTCCGGCAGTTTACCTGGCCCAGTCCAGTGGCCTGGGTCTATAGAACGCGCAATGACCCCAAGTGCCATCAGTCTGGCCATTTGCTGGTCACCCGCAAAAGATCTCACCACATTGTCTATCAATCGCAAACTTACATCCTTGTCCTTCGCGATCTAAGCACCATCAGGCCATGCTCAATCTTCTAAAACTGCTTCCGATCGTCATTGGCCAAGCTTTCGCGAAGCAAACACTCGGCCGAACGCCAGAGACTTTCGGTGAAAGCGCCGTCATGGACGAGATCGAAAGCGTCAAGCAGTACGACAATGCGATGCAGAGCAAGCTAGCGATTGTTTACGCTGGCGCTTTGGAACGAATCCATCAATGTCGACGGCGAACGCAAGGTGGACGTGCCATCGACCTATGCTGTGGACCAGGCCATTTCACGCTACTGCTGGCGAAATACTTCGACTACGACGAGATCATCGGCGTCGACTTATCGCAGCCGATGATTGATGCCGCGAAACGTAACGCGGAAGCATGGGGGCTGGCCGGTCGCGTTCGATTTGAAGTCGCTGATGCAACGTCAGTTCCCGCAGCGGATCGCGCGTTCGATCTCGTCACATGCAATGATGCCGCACATCATCTCCCAACGCTCGAAGTCGTTGCCAAGCTCTTATCAGAAATGGACCGTCTCGCAGCGGACGATGGAATGGTTTTACTGACAGACCTCGTTCGGCTTAAATCAGCGTCGATTACGGAAAAATACACGCAATTGATTGGAAAAGACTACATCCATCGCGGGTTGCTGCAGTTCCAACAGGATTTCTGTAATTCAATGCAGGCTGCTTGGACAGGGAGCGAGCTTAGCCAATCTATCCCTAAGCAGTCGAGAAAAGTGTGGTCGCACAGCGTTCAATGGTTACTGCCAGCCATTCAGTTCTTGACATGTTGCGCCAAAGACAACAGAGGTTTGAGACTGCGAAAAACGGTTCCTTGGAACACTAATTCGCATCCGATCCCCGTGGCGCTGCGGGCTGATTGGGAGATGTTTCGGCGTTTAATTTAATCAACAAAAACCCGAAGCCAAGCTTGTTTGAGCCGCAAATAAAGGCTCCATCTGGGATTTCTGTCGGTTGGGTAGAACTCTCCGCAAAAGAGAATCCCTATGCACGAGACCGAGTTTTATCAGAAGATCTTGAGCCTTCAGTCAACTTGGGTGGTCTCAGAGGTGCAGCTTGACACCGATGCTGGGCAGGTTGACATCCACGACGAGCACGGGAAGTCGACCAAGTTTTGCTGTCCCGAGTGCGGCACTGAGTTAGCCTGCTACGACCATGTTGCCACGAGGCGGTGGCGTCATCTCGACACCATGCAGTATCGAACGATCCTTCATGCCGCGCCACCTCGCGTGAAATGTCCCGAGCACGGGGTAAAACAAGTCGCGTTGCCGTGGGCTCAGAAGAGTAGTCGGTTTACGTCGTTCTTTGAAAGTTTCGCCATTGATGTGTTGTTGGCAACA
>JBBSJZ010000315.1:0-7342 GCA_038256795.1 Pirellulales bacterium
AGACCCGCGTAGTTGTTACGTGGTGCTCGATGACGAGAGAGTTGTCTACCGCCGAGTGAAGTACGACATCGAGCGGACCGTCGCCCAAATCGAAGCCGAACCCGAGCTCGACAACTTTCTCGGCCACCGCCTTCGCGACGGTCGGTAGTGCAGCCTACCAAGACCCCGAACGCTGCCGCGTCACCAATTCTTGTCGGATAACCCGCAGCGGATGCTCTCGCTTCTGCTCGGTGGCGATTGAAAACGTCATCTCTCACTCCGACGGAATGTGGAGGAAATCAAGCATCTTCGTCGTTTCGCAGCAGTGTTGGCCCGTCTGAGTCCACCAGCCGCTGCCACACCGCTTGCTCTTTCGTTGGGACGCGGCACAGGAGCGTCGTTCACGTAACGAGTAACGACAATGTGCCCATGTTCCGGGGACTTTGCGATTCATTGCTGAAAGTGAATCGAATCTAGATTCATGAGTCCGCTGCGGTTCTCGTCGTTTTTGAACACCACGTAAAGCGGCGCGGACTCGGGTGACGCTTCGATCGTCATGGTTTTTTCATAGAACGCTTCCCAATCGCCGTTGACCTCGACGGTCGTTGATCCGACGATTCGACCCTCGACGCCGCCTTGCCGCAGTTCGATTGTGCCTCCGAAGCCGGCACTGGCGACGCGAACGGTCACTTGATCAACTCGATTCAAGCGAACGTTCTCGAATTTTAAGAAGCCATTGTGCTCGATTCCGCCCATGAAATGCTTGCCCTGGGCCGATTCACCCCCGAGCTTGGTCGTGCCTTTGAATTCGTCCGCAGATTCAGCTTGAAGCGTTCTATTTCGAAGGGTCACGCTGGCTCGTCCTGCCAGTTTCGGAATCTCGCCGCGACCGAGATCCGTGTAACTCGCGTCCAAGCGGATCGCACCGCTATGACCTTCCTCGGGTGCCATCGCGGCGGTGAGAATCGAGTTGTTGAAGCCAATGGCGCTCGGGTTCGATGCATCCGCTGTGGTTGAGAAAACGTATTCGACCATTTGTCGAACTTCGGCAGCCGTATGCTGTTGGTGCGGCAACATGCCGACTTTGCCCCAAACGCCGGTTGATCCGTTCATCACTCGCTGGACCGACAAATCGACCTGGTGCGGTTGGTCGCGATATTTCATTGCGATTTCGACAAAGCTCGGACCGACGAGCGGCCGATGAGTGGCGTGACAATTCAAGCAATCTGTCTTGCGAATGAGTGCGAGGCCCGGAACCTCCGTGGCTGCACTAGACGCCGACACGACGGATGAAGCTTCGACAAACAAACGCGTCGCTGCCGCAGAGTCGATGAACTCCAAATCATCATCATCTTCAGCCAGCTCAAAGTCGCTCGTCCCGTCTTCGTGGTCACGCACCACGATGCTATATCGAATCGGCTCGCCGGGTGCGTAGAAATCACCATCGGACGGTTCGAGGAATTCGACTTCGGGTCGAGCGTTGCCGACAATGATCGGTAATGAAGTGGTGGATGAACTGCCGCTCGGATCACGCACGGTGAGCAGTGCCGTGTAAACGCCCGGCTCACTAATCGTGGTCGTTGCGTTGGCGGAAGCCGCGATCGATACCGCTTCGGCATTGATGACTCCCGCGGGCACGATCGACCATGCATACGTGAGTTCGTCGCCGTCCTTGTCATACGAATCTTCTCCGGTGAGCTTCACGACAAGTGGCTCGCGACCCGTATCGTTACTGACACTCGCGACCGCGAGCGGTGCTCGATTGCCGCGAACGTAGTCGATCCGCACCAACCGGGCATCTGTATTCACACCCCAGGTCTCGCCGTATTCGATCATGTACAGCGATCCGCCAGCGTCGAACTGGAGATCGATCGGTCGCGAGAACTTCATACCCGTCAGAAACGGTTCGATCCGTTCAACATTCGAATGGTCATCCAAGTGAATCGCGAACAATGTGCTGCGCGACCACTCGAATGCGAACAAGGTGGAATCGTAAGCGGCCGGAAACTTGTTGGTTGACGTGAGATTCGGATCAAAATAGTAGACAGGCCCAGCACACGCGGTCCGTCCGCCTTCACCCATCTCGGGAAACTCGCTCGATGCGGAGGACGGGTAGTAAACCATCGCGGATTGCGCGGGCGGCAAGACCTTGGAACCGGTGTTGTTAACGGAATCGTTTCGCGGGTCCGTGGGTTCTTGCCGGGGACCGTTGACTCCGTCCACGAAGTCGTACATGGAGTACGCGAAGTTATTGCCGATGAAGTAGGGCCAGCCAAAGTTTCCGGCCACACGAGCTTGATTGATCTCGTCATATCCACGGGGGCCGAGTTCATTCTCGCTGCCAGCATCCGGCCCGACATCGCCCCAATAAAGATATCCCGTCTTCTTGTCGATGTTGATGCGCCACGGGTTGCGGCATCCCATCACGTAGATCTCGGGATGGCCGATCGAACCATCTTTGGGGAACAAGTTGCCATCGGGAATCGAGTAAGTCCCGTCGGTTTCCGGTCGAATGCGAAGCACTTTGCCGTTGTAGCTCTTCGTGTTGCCAGCCGAACGCTGGGCGTCCCAAGGCGATCGACCTTCACGTTCGTCGATCGGCGCGTAACCCTTCGAGTCCTCGAACGGGTTCGTATTGTCGCCGGTACCGACGTAGAGATTGCCATCCGGTCCAAACTCGAGCGACCCGGCGTGGTGGCAACACTCTTGCCGCTGTTCCTCGTACTTGAATAGCAACTTCTCAGTTGAAAGATCGATGATCGCGTCGCGAAAATCGAATCGGCTGATATGTTGGCCGGGGTAATCGGGCGGCGAGTACTGCAGATAAACCCAACCGTTGTCTGCAAAGTTTGGGTCAAGCGCAAGCCCAATCAAGCCGTTTTCTTGCGCCGTCGTTACGCTCAATTGGGCGATCGTGTCGATTTGACCTGACTGCGGATCGATGAGCTTCACCGTGCCTCCGACCTCAATCAAAAAGATGCGACCGTCCGGCGCGATATCGAGTTCCATCGGCTGGATCAAATCGACCGCGATCGTCGTCCGCTCGAATCGCTGGATGTCGATCTCCTCGGCGAATGCACCGAGTGGCAACGTGAGCGTAACGACCGCGAGAATAGCGAGACTCTTCATCATTATTTAAACTCGTCATCAAAAGCCGCGAAATCGTCTGCGACGACTGCTTCGGATGGAGACGCATCATCGCCGAAACCCTCTTCGATCACCGCTTCGTCGGCGACTGCTTGCTCATTGAGCAAGGGTTCATTCATCGTAGGCTCTGCCGGCGTGGTGGGCTTGGGGCGTTTGGGTTTGTTCATCACGATCGTGAGGACGAACGCGAGAATCGAGCCGAGGAGCACAACCACCCAGAAGATGAAATAGAGCATGAGGGTTCAATAAGATGACGGTAGGGTCTAACGGAGTATCTCGGCGATTTTAGTTGATGGTTGCTGCAAAAGCGAATTGCCTCCCAACCGGCCGCTTCCTGAAAACAACCTCCGCCGTTCTACCTTTTCGTTGCCAGTGCTAAACCGGGAACACGGGGGGTAGAGTTGCATCGAACGGCAGCGGCAAATCTGCAACAAACAATCGGCCGGCGTTTGAGCACTTCTCGCGATTCTCCGCAGGCATATTCTCAACCGCCGTCGTCACGACGAGCTTCAAGATGCCGTCGTGCGGCACGATGGCCGGACAGGTATTTTGAGGCGAACCGATCGTCTCCCAGACGCATTTGAGTTCACCGGTTTTTAAGTCGTACAATCGAGTCTGACCCGCCGGCGCGTAGTCGGGCAAGAACATCGACACGATCACGCCTTTTCCCTCCGGTGTCAGGATCGCTCCGTCGGGCACCGCGGCATCACCCGTCAAATCAATGAGCACCTCAGGCTTGCCGAGTTTTCCGGTTTCAATATTGAGCGGATACTCGACGATCTTTCGTGTCGGAGAATCGATGTCGAGTAACCACGTGCTACCGTCCATGCGATGCCGAATCGCCTTGCCGTTGCTGCAAATTTGGTCGTCACGTAGGCGAATCAACTTTTTGTCACGAAGCCGAAACAGATAAAGCCCCGCCTTCTCATTGTTGAACTCGAGATCCTTGGTTCCAAACACGAGGTTGTCACCAAAGACGAGCCCGTCATTGATGATGGTATTCTCGACATCCGCGTCGACGTGGTGGCAAATCACCTCAAAGTCACCCGTGGCACAATCGAAAATTCCGACGCTCCGCTCGCAGCCGACCACGAACTTGCCTTCACTCTTGCACGGAAAAGCAAACCCGGGTCGACCTGGCAACTCGAAACTCTCGTTTTTGCCGGTGCCAAAATCGAACACATTGAGCGAGCCATGCTTGGAGTTCGCACCAAGCTGGATCGCGACCCAGGAGAATCGACCGTCGCCAATGGCATACGGTCCTTCAGGCAAAAATCGTTGCTCCGCCGACATCGTAAAATCGAGGACGTTGGTGGGGTGAATCGTGGTCATCGGCTTGTTCCAAATTAGCGGGTTGTTCCAAATTAGGTCGCGTGCCAGCTGGCTTGCTCAATCGCCGATACAGACGAGGTATTCTTGCCGCTTGTCGTTTTCCATCTTCGCAATTCGCATGTAGATTTTACCGCCGACGATCGCAGGCGTTGCGAACACGCTTTCACCAAGTTGGTTCTTACCGACGCTCTGGAATTTATCGGGCGACGCTTTGAAAATGAAGGTTTCGCCGCCTTCGTTGGTCGCGTAGATCGTGTCACCAACGAGAACCGGCGAGCTGCTGAAGGTGCCGCCGAGTCGCTTTTTCCAAACTTCTTCACCGCTCGCTGCAACGAGACAAACGGCAATTCCATCGTCGAGTGAAAGGTAGAGATGGTCATCATGGATGAGCATCGAGGGTACGTAGTTCCGCATCCCAATTTCCCAGGCGACTTGACCACTGCCATCAGCCACAATCGCCGCAATGTGATTCTTCGGGTAACCGCCTGAACTGTAGACGTGAATGCCATCAGTCACCGTTGTCGAAACGCACTCGGTCGTCGCGCCCTCGATCTCCCACAAAGTGTTACCGGTCATCGGATCCAAGCTGGTCACGAGATCGCATCCGGTGAGAATCAATTGATCACGACCCGCGATCGTATGAACGATGGGCGAAGCATAATTCGGTTTCGCTGGACGAGGACGACTCCACTTGACGTTACCGGTCTGGCGATCCAATGCCGCGACGACTCCGCCACCCTTATTGTCCGCCGACACAATCACAAGGGATCCGTAAAGAAACGGTGATGATCCGTAGCCCTGGTGCATGACATAGTCCGAGAGCTTTTGCTGCCAAACGATCTTGCCGTGGCGGTCCAACGCCGTCGTTCGCGCAGCGTCATCATTGAAGAAGTTGACATACATCCGATCCGCATCGGCCGCGATGGTTGACGATGCGAATGATGACTTGGCGTTCGCCGACGCCGCATTCTTGTTATCGAATCCGCCTTCATGAACGATCGTTTCCCATTTCTGGTGGCCCGTTGCCGCGTCGAAACAGATCACGGATTGGACGTTGCGAACGTTGTCGGCAGTCGCCAGAAAGACTTCATCACCAAGCACGATTGGCGAGCCGTGTCCGCGTCCCGGCACGGGCACCTTCCAGGCTAAATGCTCGGTTTCGCTCCAAGCCGTAGCTGGACGTTGGTCGTCCGCAGCACTCCCGTCCAGTCGTGGACCGCGCCAGCCCGACCAATCTTCGCCGTGGGCATCAGATCCGAACGCTGCCAGCAGAGCGGCGAGGAAGGCGAATGAACAAAAAATAGGGAAACGCATCACTCGGAACTCACTTGAGACAATGGCGGACCAACACCTGGCCGGCGGCCCCAACATGATATCAAAGTTTCGAAAGGATCGCGCTAGGACGCCAAGGGGAACGTCATCCGTACGGGTGCGAAGGAAACGTGCCGAACCGTCGCGCCACCATTAAAAAACTCGATGTCCCCGACTCGGAATCCACGGAGCTGGCGATGCGTGTGCCCGAACACGACGCGCCGAACGCCATCGACTTCGCCCTCGAGTTCTCGCGAGACGCTTTGCCACAATTTACGGCACGTGCCGCGATGCCGGTGCGCCGCTGAGGCAGCCGCCTTGTGCAGTCGGATCGCGATGGCCGCGTCATAAACACGACTTTGGATCGGACTCGCCACCGGCTTCCGTTCCCAAGTTGACCGATACGCTGCTAAAGATTCGCGAGTGCCGGAGCCTTCGATCAGGTCGCCGTGAAGCAGCAAGCAATCTTCGATGCGAAGCACATCTAAATCGCTGATCAAATTGTCGTGCAACTGTGCCAGCTTCCCCACCGCCGACCTGAGCGGACCGTGAGCGTCGTGATTGCCGTTCAAGAAGACAAATTGCTTCGCCGGATACTTCACGAGCCAATCTCGTAACCACGCGGTCGCACTCGCGATTGTCGTCGCTTCGTCGCCCAGACGTGTCCAGCGAAAATCGAACAAGTCACCGCCCCAAACGCAGAGCTCACTGGCGCGGATCGCTTCATCGATCGCGGACAAGTGCTCCGCATAATTGCTGCGGTCGCTGTACAGATGCAAATCCGATATGAACGTCACCGTTCTCGGTGTCTCGCCAGATGCCCAACGTCGAAATTTCATCACTATCCGCCTAGGGATTTACGGTCGCCCGATTCAATCGATCCATGATCGCGCGTCCGATCCCCATGCTCACGCACTCGTCGACGACGATCAATTCCAGCCCCATCGCATCCAGTCGCCGAATGGCGGCAAACAAATGACGTGCGACGGAAAATAAGTCTCCGGAGTCAGATATTTGCTCGACAACTTGATACTTGCCCGCTTCACCATCCGGCATCTTCGTAAACGCAATACGCCCACAACGACGTGGCAGTTCATCCACTGTGATTTGGCTGGTCAATCGCATTGGCGTCCGCGGCGAATAGTGTTCCCGCATCATCCCTGGCGCGATCAAGTTGTGCGATTCATCTTGAACCCCAGCATGCAGCCGCACTTCGCATGCCAATCTCGCCGCCAGTTCCTCATGAGTCACGAATCCAGGCCGGAGCAACGTCGCATGATCGCCGTGCAGTTGGACGATCGTCGACTCGATGCCGCAATCGCATTCGCCGCCGTCGATGATCATCGCGACGTGATCACCGAGTCCTTCGAGAACGTGCGACGCCGTCGTCGGGCTCACATAGGTCGAGCGATTCGCACTCGGAGCCGCAAGGGGAAACCCACACGCGGCAATCAACCGTCGAGCGATCGCACTGGCGGGAACACGGACGGCAACGGTTTCACGAGACGCGGTGACGATGTCTGGAACGTGGTCAGATCGCGGCAATACGATTGTCAGCGGCCCTGGCCAAAAT
>JBBSJZ010000316.1:0-7340 GCA_038256795.1 Pirellulales bacterium
ATCAAGATCCGCGGATCATTCTCCCCAATGTCGCCATCGACCGGAAAAGCGATTCGTGGTCGCTGTACTTCAATACCGATCAATATCTCGTCACCGATGCCAGTGACCCCAGCCGCGGCTGGGGCGTCTTCACTCGCGGCGGCATCTCCGACGAAGATACCAATCCGATCGCTTATTTCTTGAGTTGCGGCATCGGCGGCACGAGTCCGATCCGAGGGCGCGAACGCGATACCTTCGGCGTCGGCTATTACTATGCCGGACTCAGCGACGAATTGGCCCCCTTCATTGCTGCCGTGGCTGGCAATCTGGGCAACGGCTCAGGCACCGAGCTGTTCTACAATATTCAAGCCACCAAGCACGTCAACGTCACGCCCGACGTGCAGTTCTTGGAACCCGGCCGAGCCAGTGTGGGTAACGTCGCCATCCTCGGCCTACGAGTCAACATCTCGCTGTAGACCGAGTCTCGCTGATGCGAATCGGGCCAAGGTCCTCGACATTTTGGTTCGCGGGCGGTGTCATCCAGGCTTGCAAGAACATGCGTTCTGGTAGATAATCACGCCCTGCACAAACCGCGTGTAACGACACTCGGCCGTGCACACCCCGTCCCCGGATTTATTTTGTCGATTGCTCATTCGATTGGGCGGCGGCGATAAAGCCCTGGACGGTCGCGTTGCGTGGATTTTGCCAGTGAACACTCGAGAAATCGTTGCTGGGTTGAGTGTTCAGATTCTCGCAATGAAGTGACAGCAATCGACCCGTCATCGACGGGCAAGCCGAAGTGGCGGAACTGGCAGACGCGCTGGACTCAAAATCCAGTGCCCGCAAGGGCGTGTGGGTTCGAGCCCCTCCTTCGGTACTACTTGCGAATGAAGGACACAGAGCTTGAGGGCTGTGTGTCCTTTTTTCGTTGCCACGCCAAGAGAAACGCCCCGAGTTCGTCAGCCCACGAGTCGACTAGGCGGCATCATCGCTCGCGACCGAGCCGGTCGACGCAGCAATCGCTGTTGCCTTGTAGGGCTTGGGGCGAACCACGTCCTTAGCCAATCCGATGGCTTCCCAAGTGCGGATGATCCACCACGACATGTCATACTCCCACCAGCGATGCCCGTGCATCGCCGAGCGGGGCTGAGCATGGTGGTTGTTGTGCCATCCCTCGCCGTGGCTCATCAGTGCGACGAGCCAATTGTTGCGGCTCTCGTCACGTGTCTTGTAGTTCTGGTAACCGAACATGTGGGAAACCGAGTTCACGGCCCAGGTTCCGTGCAAGACGAACACGGTGCGCACGGCAACTGCCCAAACGTACCAACTTGCCGCGTATCGCAACGCCTCGCCGCCAACGAAGTAGCCGACGACCGCACCCACGAGCGTGATCACGAGGGCATGCGCCGCGAACACAAAGAACCATCCGTTGCGCCGCTCCAGCTTCAAGTAGAAGGGATCCCGAAGCAAATCTCGCACGTATCGCTCGTAGTGAATCGTGCGATCAAGATCCCGGTGGCGACACACGACCCATCCCATATGACCCCACAGAAAACTGACAAGCGGTGAGTGTGGGTCGGGCTGGTGATCACTGTGTTGATGGTGCATGCGGTGAATCGCCACCCATCGCGCGGGGCTGTCCTGCAGGTTGCACATGCCCAGAATCGCCAGCGAATGCTCTAGCCACTTCGGACAAGTGAATCCGCGGTGCGTGAGCAAGCGGTGATACCCGATCGTGATGCCGAACATTCCGAACGCGAAGTGCCCAAGAATACCCAGCACCAGTCCCGACCAGGTGAACAGGTAGCCGAACGTCCACGGCAAGAATGCGAGTATCGCCACCATGTGGACCGCGGCGAGCACAATCACGTACTGCCACAGAATCTTAAGGGGCTGGGTCTCATCGGGCCGCGGCAATCGCTGGGGGTCGATGCCGTGCAGAGGCAGATCCGCCATCGGGTCGCCGCTGGGGTCCGTGGAATTCGCTGCGGCTTGTAGATTGTCTAGAGTTGAGTTCGTCATAGGGTTCATCATTCTTGCCGCGAGGGCTGTTGTCCAGTCATCGTTCTTACCAGATGAACCGCGAAACGAAAAAGCCGATCTCGCACTTTCCAGCACGAAATCGGCTTTTCGATTGAACTTTCCGGAGCCGGACGAGGCTTTTCCTCGTCGCCCAGACTATTTCTTCTTCTTGCCCTTCTTGTCGTCGGTCTCTTCCTTTTTGACCTTCTTCTTCTTCTTGAGCGAGACCTTCACGACGCGCGTTTTGGCCATCCCGACCACGCTCGTCTCTTCGTCAAAGCGATCGAGTTCTTTCATTTTCGCGACGCGCTCGGCACGCGTCAGCACATTTCGTGATTTAATGGCCCCGGCTTGCACCTTGAGGCTCTGGTCCATGGTCATGGTCGATTACTCAATCCAGCTAATTTCGTTACTTGAACCCGCAAACCAGGTTGTGGGGCTTCGTAAAATAGAGACTTGCGTCCGCTTTGACAAGGTTGTCCGAACGAGTATTCTTCGCCCCATGCACCCCCGCTGGAAAACGACCGCCCTCGCCGCCGCCAAATTCCTCATCCCGATCGTCATCATCGGCTTCCTGCTATCCCGGATCAAACCTGAGGATTGGTCCGATTTCACGAACCAATCGAAGGATTACGGACTGCTCAGTTTCGCCCTCCTGGTCGCGATTCTGGCGCTGGCGGTTTCTTTCGTCCGATGGTGGTTGCTCGTCCGTTGCCAAGGTATCGAACTGACGGTCGTCGAAGCATTCCGGCTCGGCAGCATTTGCTACCTGCTGAGCTTTGTGTCCGTCGGCAGCGTCGGTGGCGATCTGTTCAAAGCAATTTTCCTGGCGCAGCGGCGTCCTGGCAAGCGATTCGAAGCGGTGGCATCGGTGTTTGTCGACCGCGGTGTGGGTATGTATGGACTCGTGCTGCTGGTTTCCGCAGCGTTTTTGCTCAATGACGCCCCGGGCATCGCAGGCGACGATTCTGGCGGCAAGAATCTCGAGCGAATTCGCTTGGCGACGCTGGCGCTCGTGGGCAGCGGCACGGTGGTCTTACTGGCTCTCGTCTTGGGTGGCAAGTTTGTCGATTCGCTGCTGCGGCGTCTCGGACGTCTGCCCCGTATCGGCGGATTGTTCCTGCACATCGCCGGGCCGTTGCGAATGTTCCACGCGCACAAAATCGCTTTCGGATTATCCATCTTGATGAGCCTGGTGGTTCACGCCGGGTTAACGCTGAGCATCTACCTGGTGGCGAAAGGGCTTTACAATCAACCGCCATCGCTGGCCCAGCACTTCGTGATCGTGCCGATCGGCATGCTCGCCGCCGCCCTGCCGATCGCTCCCGCCGGTCTCGGCGTTTTCGAGGCGACGATGGAATGGCTGTACAAGATCATTCCCGTCCCCGCGACCAGTGCCTCCGGGACCCTCGTCGCGCTCGCGTTCGAGCTGGTGAAATTCATCACCGCCGCCATCGGCACTCTCTTCTACTGGACCGCCGGTGAAGAAATTCGGCACAGTTTGGAGCTCGCCGAGGACGAATCGAACCCGGCCACCGCTCGTGCCGCCCAGGAATGAGCTGGCGTCACTCGCCCAGTTCATCCGCGAGCGAATTCGCACCGTAGATCGACCGCAAGGCTTCACGGATACCGACACCAGCGACACTGACGGCTCGACCCTGCTTGTCGGTGTAAAGATAATCGCTGGTCAAGCTTTGAATGTTGCCATCGAAGATCAGCCCCACCAGTTTGCCATCGCGATCCACGACCGGTGAACCGCTGTTGCCGCCAATGATGTCGGCCGTGCAAACGAAGTTCAATTGAGTTTGAAGTTTGAGCTTGTCTTTCGCTTTGTCCCAAGAGCTTGGCAAATCAAAATCGTCCTGCCCCTGGTGCGACTTCGCATGCTCATAGGCGCCGGCAAAATTTGTTGCGACGGGAATGGTGTGACCATCCTCGTCGTAGGAGGCGACGGTGCCGAACGCCAATCGCAGGGTGAACGTCGCGTCGGGATATCCGCCGGTGCCTTCGACCGCCGTGATCGCCTCCATCACCTGCGCGTAAGCCTGCCGTTCTCGCTCGTCGAGTTGCTCATTGAGGGTCCGCACGCGGCGATACTCAGGTTCGATCTTGCGAGCGAACTCAATCAGCGAATCATCCGACCCGAGCGTGCGATTCAAACCACCTTCAACAAGCGTCTTTCGCTCCGCGACCTCATCAAGCTTCGTGCCGGCGACCAACGCTGCGGCTCGTTCGCGAGGACTTTGACCCGCGAGTAACTCGACGACAAGGTCATCCTTGGCACCGCGAATCTCGACCAGCCTGGCGATTTCATCAGCCAGCTTGACGGTCTCCAGATCCTTATAAATCGGCGCGGTGCTATAGAGTTCCTGCAGCAGTGACTCGCGACCGGCATCCGTGTATTCCCGAAGCCGTTCTTCGTTCGGCTTGCGATCTTCGTCGGCGATCAACACGATCTCCAGTGCGATATCGAACAGCGAGCTGCGCAGGCTCACCGTCTGGTCGAGCATCTCGCGCTTCTCAGCCTGAATCGCCTCAATTTTGTTCCAAGCCTCAGCGAGCGGAGCGAGTTTCGGATCCGCTTTCAACGCACTCAAGATGCGATCTTCTTGGCCTCGCTTGGCGACAAACGTCTGTGGATTCTGTAGACCTGCGAGCATCCCCGTGTACGCCTTGCGAGCGTTCTGCAATCCGAACAATTCATCGCGAGCACGCCGCGCCGACTCCTTGCCGTCCAGTCCGAATTGTTGCATCAGAATCTCCTTGCGTCGCAAGTAATCGAGCACGAATGGCAATCGATCATCTCGCAAGAATGCCAGCGCCGCGGTGGTGAAGATCCGCTGAGTCCGCCCCGGGTGCCCGCTCACAAACACGAGGTCACCCTCAGCAACGGGAGTTTCGCTCCATTGCAAATAGTGGTCGAGTTGGGCCGGCTTTCCGTTTTCGTAAACTCGCATGATCGTGGCGTCGAGGCAATAACGTGGATACTCAAAGTTATCCGCGTCGCCACCGAAGAACGCTGTTTTGGTTTCTGGTGCCCATACGAGTCGCACGTCGGTGTACTTCTTGTAACGGTAAAGGTGGTACTTCGCACCGCCGAACAACGTCACCACATCACTGCGAAGACCCGTCGCGTCAAGCGACTCTTTCTCGATGTTGGCGATCACGGCACGTCGCTGTTTTGTGGCTTCGTCGACGCTGCCACCGGAGTCAACCGCGCCCGTGACTCGCGCAGTGACGTCTTCGATCGCAACCAACTGGTTCAGTTCTAAATCCGGCGCCTGCAATTCCTCGTCCAGGCTGCGAGCGAGGTAGCCGTCCTCGATCAAGTTGCGTTCTGCACTACTGAGTTTGTGCAACGTGTCACTGGCCACGTGATGATTCGTCAGCACCAATCCACTGCTAGAAACAAACGAACCCGAGCCACCAACATTGAATCGCACCGATGACAATTGCAAGTGCTCCGCCCACTCGTCCCCCGGGGTAAAGTTGTACTTGTCCGCAAGCGTCCGCAGCGGCAGATCGTTGAAGAGATACATCCCTTCGTCGCCACGAAGCGAGCGAGGTATCGCCACAGCACAAGCAAGTCCAAACATGATGAAAAACCGGTACCCCTTGGAGGCAAAAACAGCGTCGCGCATCCAGTACATCCCAAGACAAAAGAGTGGAAAACAGACCCCGCCCGAAGCGCCATCGAAGCGTTTGGCCTTCCCACAACATACCAAAAACATGGTGCCCCAGCGCCGCGAGGTGCTGAGCATCGCATGACATTTCACGACACAACTCACTGCGGCCGTTCGGCCATCTTCAAGACTTCGTTGAAGTGATTTTCCGAGACGGGTTGGACGCTGAGCCGACTGCCCTTCATGAGCAGCACCATCCCGTCGAGCGGCCGGTGTGATCGCATCTCAGCCAGGGTCACGGGACGCTCGAGTTTTTTGTTGAGCTTGATGTCGACCATGTACCAGCGAGGATTCTCTGCAGTACACTTGGGATCGTGATAGTGATGCTTGGGGTCTTGAGCGAAGTGATCGGGGTACCCCGGTTTGACCACCGTGGCGGTGCCAACGACGGCGGGTTGGTCACACGCAGAGTGATAAAACAGTACCCGATCGCCCTTGCAAAAATCGTCGCGCAGAGAATTGCGGGCTTGGTAGTTGCGGACCCCTTCCCAGCACGTCGTCCGATTTGGCGACGCAGCCAAATCGTCGATCGAGAACGTGTTGGGCTCGCTTTTGAGAAGCCAGTGACGCACGGATTGCGTTGCGGAGTCGTGGGTGGTTGATTGAGCCATGATGATCAACGTGTGTCGGCCAGGAAGACTTTGACGGCTGCGGTCTCTGTGCGGCAGCCCGCATTTTCTTGCAACTTTATTGTCGATGCGGCCGATACTCTCAATACGTCTTGGGATAGACGTGTCCAAACGAAGCGTGGCAAGCGATTTCGCCACAACGACTCAGGCCAGGGAACGGGCTTTTCCATCCGCTTCCCCCTCTCACATCGAGGCCTTCAGTCCATGCTCACTGTTGACACGCTCCACACCGCACTCGGCATCGCTTTTACCGCCGTTTGGCTGCTCGTCGGTCAAATCGTTATCGGTAGTCGTTGACGCTCAGCCGAAAGAAAATCTCAGCAGAAAGAAGATTCAGCCGTGCTCTCGGGAGAGCGGGAGCCGTCTGGATTCAGATCGATTCTCGACCGCCACTGGCTTGAACCGTGCCGGGATCGCCCTTCGCCGCGGCGGCAACGGGCGCCGCGACATCGGCAGCTGACGACAAGATCCGATCGTAGGTCTGGGTCAAATACTCGACCGGGTACAAACAGAACGAATGTTCGCGGCTCGATAGCACGGCTTCGGACGCTTGGTGTTGACGATTCATTTGCAACTTCTCCAGCAAATCACGTCGCACATCCCCGAGCGATTCAGTCATCGTTTCGTTCAGCCGCGTGAGCTCAAGGTGCCAAACGGCCTTCGCCCCCTGCGCGGGTATCGACCCCAGCAGTTCACGTTTCCGCTGGACCAAGTCGGCTCGAAGTCGCCCTCGATCCGCGAACGTTTCGGGCTGGAAGATCAAATCTCGAAGCTGGCGACGAAGTTCCGACTCGCGCTCGACTAAGCCAACTTCTTGCTCGACACCAGGTAGACGTACGGTCGCGGACATGACCATGAACTCAGGCGGCGTGATGTCGAAGAACGCTTGCGTGATTTGGTCGCCGAGCTGGTCGTACTTGCCGCCACCGATGCCGTGTAAAAACAGGTCACTGAGCACGAGACGCGAATACATGGTGGTCAACAACGCCAGTCTGCGCCGCGTGGACGGCAACATTTTGCTGCCGAC
>JBBSJZ010000317.1:0-7320 GCA_038256795.1 Pirellulales bacterium
GCCCTGGTGGGGGGATGGGGCGGGGGCGGGCGCCGGGGCATAAGCATGGCCGGGCGTCACCGTTAACAATCATCCATCGCCACACGGCGGAGGATGATCCAACCACTACTATAAACGTCAACCCGGTTCGGTTCGTACCCGTGATGTTTTGTCGCGGGTCGATTTATCGGGGGGGTGACGCCTACCGGGACTCAGCCGTCCCAGCCCATGAGCGAGATCAGTGAATCGGTCAGCGAACTGACCGGTGCCGTCGGTTCTTGGTACGCCCAAAGATTGCGGAGTAAATCCGTCGCGATCATGCCGCCCAGACTGAGCATGCAAATGATCATCAGCAATCCGGCGACCTGCATCAGCGAGAACGGAATCTCGTAGCCGAACGAGCCCACGGCTGCACGCGACGACGGTGCATTCGCGGTTTCGTCGATTCCCATTTCCTCTTCGGCGTCCGCGAACCCGACTTCTTCGACGGCCTCGCCGCCCGCAGCGTCACCGAACACGTCGCCGCCGAACGGGTCGCCGCTGGCCATATCGACGTCGCCGAACTCGACGGCTTCGCCGATCGCGTCGGAATCTTCGACTTCGATGACTTGCGATCCACTATCGATATCGCCGTCGAGTCCGATGCCCGAAGCGGAAAGTTGGAAATCCTCGTCGCCGTCGAAATCGACGCCTGAACCTGATTTATTGAGTTTACCGGAACCTTTGCCAGAACCGCTGCCGCTGCCGCCTTCGTTGAGCTCAGCCCCGAGGTCGAGCGCCGAAAGTCCGCTGCCGGCCAAGTCCAGGGGCTCGCTCTCGAGCGACAAACCGCTGTCCGACGGGCTCATCAGATTGATGCCGCTGTCGCCCGCGATCGAAATATCGCCGCCGGAATTACCGAGAACCAGATCGTCGTCGTCATCGGCGATCATCAGATCATCGTCGTCATCGAGCGCGTCATCGATACCCACTAACGAGCTACCGCCACCGCTCAGTCCGAGCGAACCGGAATTGCCCAAGAGCCCTTCACTGTCTCCAGAAATCAACCCGCTGCCGCCCGCTTCGGCGCTGAGCAGATCGAGTTCACTGAGTACGTCCCCGCCGCCGAGGCTACTCTTGGAAAGCAGCCCACTACCGCTGGCTTGCGAATCGAAATCGGACATCATCTCGAGACTACTCGTCCCGCTGGCGCGAAGCAACATATCGCTGTCGGCACTGAGTACATCGCCACTATCGGCACCGATCACCTCGTCACCACTGTCTTCATCGTCCCCGAAATCGAGACCGCTATCGTCCGATGACAAGGCACCTCTCTTGACGTCCGAGAGCACGCCCGGTTCAGAATCGGTGAGCGCCTTCAGCTCCGCATCCGTGATCGGTCCGGTGCTGCCCGCGTTCGGCTCGATCGCCAAATCGAGAACCCCGGAATCCTGCAGAGCGGCATCTTCGAGCTTCAAGTCGTCAGAGTCGATCTCGAGCAACAAGTCCGACTCACCGGCCTTCTTGTTGGCGACGATGGAAACGTCGCTGTCATCGCTACCACTCGCGACCAAATTCACGTCGCTACCAAGGCTGAGTGATTCGCTGCCGATATTCAGGTCGCTGCCGATGCCGCTACCGCCGGCGAGTGCGTCGCCCATTTCTTCGGCAAGGCGATCGATGTCGGCATCGGGGAACTTCCAGCTGGCGCCGTCACGGAACCCTCGCACCTGTCCTTGGCTGCGGAGTTCGACCAATCGATCCGTGGGGATTCCGAGTTTCTTAGCGGCTTCTTCGAGGGACAGGTAGTTGGACATTCGACTTCCAAGGCTCCGAGCACATTACCGCGGTTTGCCCCCAAGTGCCCGAATTTCCTCGGGAAGTGGCTTGGCCGCGTTGAATTGCAGTGAAAAGTCAGCGTCGATCGGTCGGCTACTCACCAACTGAATCACGCCGGAACTATCCACATGATACACAGCCATCCAGGATTTTCCCGTATGAACTAGCGTAATTGTCTGAGTTCCCGAACCGTCAACATGGGAAAATCCGATCATGTCGGCCGAGACTGCCAATTGAACGTTTGCAGCGGTTTTACCGGCGGTCCCTGCAACCGCGCCAGGCAGCACGGACGGAAACGGCGTCCCGCCCGCGATTGGCGTTGAAGTCGACTCCAAATCCGCCGGGCCGAGAGGCGTTTGGCTGGTCGCGAATGACCCGACCAAGAGCGACAAACTGGCCACGGCGACTAGACGAGAACCCGAAACGTGGTCACCGATGGCACGGCAAATCCGCCACATCAAACACGGCAAAGGAACATGTCGCATCAGTCACTTCCTCGATAAACGTGGACGGGTTCTCAAACTCCCGCATGGGAACGGTCATCCTATCAAAATGACCGGCTTTGGCGCTAGCCACCGGCACGTCAACCCAATCCTCGGCAAAATGAGCGGCTTTGGCGCTAGCCACCGGCACGTTAACCCAATCCTCGGCAAAATGAGCGGTTTTGGCGCTAGCCACCGGCACGTCAACCCAATCCTCGGCAAAATGAGCGGCTGGCGACATCCTAGGCACCTGAAACCGGCGGCTGCAACCCAAATCGCCACTGGCCGCCCGTCCACTTGGACCATGATCCATCCGCAATCGACCTTGCCTTCGCAGTCCCAATTTGACGATGACGTGAACTAGCGCGATCGGGAGGGTCGTTTTTTTCCGGTAACACTCCAAGCTCGCTGGGAATGCGATGAGTTCAATCAAATCAATCACTGACGTTGCGTTTAAAACGACGGCCTCGAAACGAGACACCGCAGCCGAGAAAGATCCCGCCACGGAAAATGCGTCGAGCGGATTCTGGACGGGCACCCTCGGCATCCTCTTCGCCGCCGCATTCTATTCCGTCGTCTGCGCGGTCCCCTGGCCACCCCTGCAGCGTTACTTTCTCGGACACCCGGTCGCCGTCGCCGCAACGGTACTATTCTGGGTCGCCATTGCGATCTTGCTCAACAAATGGATCCGCTTGTCGGGTCAATTGGCCCAGTTCGATACGATTCGCGACGAGGATTTAGTCCCGAGCCCGCCGAGTTCGACAGCGAGTGCCGCGAGCCAGTGGGTGGCCAAACACAATGCCGGATTGATCGCCAAGCAGTGGCTCGTCACGCTCGAACAGTTACCATTTAGCACCCGCGCGAACCCGTTGCTTGTGCGTCTTCACGAATTGCTCGTTCGCCAATCCCGGCGTGGCTCATCAAAACATTTGGCGGACGACCTGCGAGAACTTTCCGCACGTGACTCGGACTCGGTTCACGATTCATTTTCGCTGGTGCGGATCATCGTTTGGGCGATCCCGATGCTGGGGTTCCTGGGCACCGTGATCGGGATCACGCAAACGCTCGGTGGCCTCGACTTTACCGATGGAACGGCGGCGGTCGATCGTCTCAAGAGCGGGTTGTACGTCGCGTTCGATACCACCGCACTGGGCATCGTGCTCAGCGTTGTGGCGATCTTCTTGCAGTTCCCCGTCGAGCGCGGCGAGCAAAGCTTTCTTGCCACCATCGACGCTCGCGTCAATCGGCTGATGTCCGCGTGCTTGCCGAGCGACGACGTCGGTGACAGCCAAACATCCCTCATTGCTGATCTTTGCGAGGGCATTCGCGTCGCCGTCGCAGAATCACTCGCCCAACAGACGGATCTGTGGCGGAGCACCATCGATGCTGCGCACGAGCGTTGGCAAGACATCCACCAATCGACCTCGACCCAAATCACCGCCGCGTTTTCCAACTATCTCTCTCCCGCGCTTCGCGAACACGCGTCACTCATCGACGCGTCCGCGATGGGCGCGAGCGACCGACTCGAACGACAAACGCAACAGTGGCAACAATCGATGGCTCACCACAGCGATCGGTTGTTGTCGACTCAACAAACGTTGCTGGCCCAATGCGACGCGCTGGCTTCGACGACCGATCGCGCCGACGAACTCGCAGGCCTACAGAAGACCCTCGATAGTAACCTCGCTCGGTTGCAAGAAACCAACGTCGCGATCGATCGCAGCATCTCGGCGGGTGCCGGCGACGGCATGGCCGATGCGATGCGCGTGCTCGCGCGGGCCGTTGACATTCTTTCGAATCGCATCACCCCCATCGATGACGTCTCGGTGCGGGCGTCGATCGTGCGGCAAACGATCGCTGAAGAAAAGCAATCGAGGCGAGCGGCATGAGCAGACGCGCCCGCGTCGGGCTATCGCCGTCACTGTTCCCGTTCCTTGCCGTGCTCGTTTGCACACTCGGCACGTTGATCTTGTTGCTCGCGCTCGTCGCCCAAAACGCGAGCACGAAAGCCGAGCGAGATGCAGCCGCGCAAGCCGCCGCAGCTCAGCTCGCTGCTCAAGATAACGACGACGCGGAGTCCAAGCCGACGCGTGAAGTCGTCGATCGATTGATCCAAGAGGGTGAATTTCGCGTCGCTCAACTGGTCTCGTTTCGCGATTCTCAAACGACCGACGTCGGCGAACGACGTGACCAAATCACCCACATCGAAGACCACATTCGCCGTGTCCGAGAAGAACTGGCGAGATTGAGCCGCGAAGTCGAATTGGCCACGAGCGACGAGGCACCCCAGCCCGCTGACGAGCAACGCGTCACCGAGCTGAAGTCGAAACTGGCGAGCGAACGAGAGTCGCTCGTCGTGCTGCGAGAGACCGCCAAAGCGAGAAAGCCTCGTGTTGTGATCGTCCCACACAAGGGTCCCAATGGCACCGATCGCCGACCGGTGTACCTCGAATGCACCGCGAGCGGCATCACCATTTGGCCTGAGTCGTCACGAATCGAATTGGCTGAGTTACTCGCGACGGATAAATCCGCGAACCCCGTCGACGCGGCGCTGCGGACCGTGCGGCTGTACGCGATGCAGAACTACGGCGATACGATCCCGCCCTACCCACTTCTCGTCGTCCGACCCGATGGCATCGAAACCTACATCGCGGCGAAGGCGGCGATGCAAGATTGGGATGACCAATTCGGTTACGAATTAGTCCCCTACGAAGTGGATCTCGCCTTCGCAAAATCCGATTCACAACTCAAAGAAAAAGTCGACCTCGCCATCCGCGAAGCGATCTCGAACCAACGGGTTCGTATCGAACTCGTCGGCGGTGGTGGTGGACGCGGTAACGGAAACGGAGGCGGCGGTGCAACCGCGGGATCGGGAACGGGTCAATCCGGGAACTCCGCCGGCCGAGTTCGCACACTCTCCGCCGCCGCGCTCGATCGCGATGGCCGAAGCGGCGGTTTCAGCGACACTCGCGACCGATCGCTTCGCAATAGCAACTACGGGTCGTCGCCGAACTACGGCTCGTCCAACACCGGTGACGCCTCGGCCGCTCGACGCCTCGATGAACACTTGCAAAATGCCGCCGCCGACATGGCCGGCAACAATCCAGCGGGCCTCCAAGCACCCGGCGCAACCGGACTTGATGGCGGTACTCCCGGTAACGGGACTGCAGTCGCGGGAGCCGGGTCCGCGGATCAACCGGGCACGGGACAATCGTCGGGTATGTCGAGTGACTCACTCGCGAAATCATTGAGCCCCAAGACACCAGGTGCGAGCGAGTCCGTGGGCGGATTCAAATTGCCGCCGAGTCCCGGCGAGCCCGGCACTGTCCCAGCGACTTCTGGCCAACCTGGCCTTGGCCAATCGGCTTCCGGCCAACCTGCGACGAACGATTCCGACAAGACGAAACAAGAGGATTCAAGCCAAGGCGGTTACGCATCCGGTTCCGCCCAAGGCTCCGGTGATGGCGGCAAGCAAGCTCAAGGCGGCGGTGCTGCCCAAGCATCGTCCAGCGCCGCCGCTGGCCAAGCATCGTCATCACGCGGTTCCGCCGACGAGTCTCAACAGGGGGCACCATCAACGACGGTCACCAACTCACCCCCCTCCAAGTCCGTCCGCAAAATGCTGCAACGCAAGGGCAACGATTGGGCGCTGCCCGAGAACGTTGCCGGCATCAACGGGACCGCTGTGGTCCGCACCATTCGAGTCGTTTGCTACAGCGACCGGCTGGTGCTATTGGCACCGGCAAGCGGCGGTGCGACGGAGATGTTCGGTTTCTCCGACGGCGAGATCGATCGCGCCACACTCGAACTCGCAGCCGCGGTCCGCGATCGCATCGAAACCTGGGGACCGTCTCTGCCCGGCGGTCGTTGGCAACCTCGCTTGGACGTCGAAGTTAAACCCGACGGCAGCGACCGATTCGAGCAATTGCAAACTCTCATGAAGGGCAGCGGCGTCGAAGTTTTTGGGAGACCGAGTCCATGATCCAATTGCGTCGTAAACGTGCCACACTCGAGATGGGACAAGATGCGTTCTTGGACATCGTCGCCAACTTGGTCGGCGTCCTCATCATCCTGGTCGTCATCCTCGGAACCCAATCGCACGACGCGATCCAGCACGCGAGCGAAGAACCCGTCCCTGAAAATCTTGCCAGCGATGACCAGTTGTCGGTGCTCACCCAGCAGGCACTGCAGGCGGCATCGGCCCAGAAAGATTCCAATCGGCTCGAAGCGACAATTCGCCAATTCGATCGCGAGATCGCTGAGAAGCAACAGCAACGTGCGCTCCTACTGGATTTGCTCGCCGAAGCTAAACTCGCTTGGGACGATGCCAAGAAAGACTACGACGCCGATGCCACACTCGCAGCCGCCAAGAAAGTCGAAGTCGATCGGCTCGAAAAAGAACTCGCACAACTCAGCGGCGAACGTGAACGCATCGAGTCCGAACCCGAGCCCGTCATTGCGGTGGAGCACCTGCCCACGCCGATGGCCAAAACCGTCTTCGGCGACGAGCTCCACTTTCGCTTGAAAGACAATCTCGTCTCCGTCGTTCCCATCGATCGCTTGATCGAAGAAGTGAAGCTCGAGATGCAGCGTAGTTTGCGAAGCTCACGTGAGGGACAAGTCGAAACTGCGATCGGTCCGATTCGTGGCTACGTGGCCCAGGTGGAAATGAATCGCTCGCAAGAAATGGTTTCCCGTGGCGGACAAATCCGCAACGCCACCGGTGTCGAAGTGCTCGGCATGACGATCGAACCCTTGAAGGAACCGCACGGCCAACCGATCCGAAACGTGATCGCCGGAAGCAGCGAGCTCGATATCGAACTCGCCGGACGCGATCCCGCGAACACGACCATCACGGTCTGGGTCTACCCCGAAAGCTTCGCCGCGTTCCGCCAACTGAAAGAACACCTGTACCAAAAAGGTTTCGCCACCGCCGCCCGGCCCCTGCCCCGGGACTTCCCGATCGGCGTCAGCCGCAACGGCAGCCGCTCGACGGCCCAGTAATGCCGGAGTGCAGCGAGCGGCAGCTATTTCCCTACCC
>JBBSJZ010000318.1:0-7303 GCA_038256795.1 Pirellulales bacterium
CCAAGCCGTGAAGGCTTCGTCGCAATCGTCACGGGTGCGGGCGACCCGTGCTTCGGCGTCGCGAATCGCGGCGGCGGTTACCGCGAGTTGACTCGTTTGCTCGTCGTTGCAAAGTGGCATCGCGGGTGTGGGAACCGCGTCGGTGAAGTACGAGATCAAACCTCGCTCATCGATACTCGCAAAGAAGGCACTGAGTTGGTAATACTCCTTCGTCGTGACCGGATCGTACTTGTGATCGTGGCAGCGACAGCACTCCATGGTCAGCCCCAAGAACGCGCCCGCGAACGTGTGCGTCCGATCCGCCACGTTCTCGACTCGAAACTCTTCGATCGCGACACCGCCTTCCTTCTTATGCGAGTGCAAGCGATTGAACGTCGTCGCGAGGATCTGGTCCTGGGTGGCGTCCGGCAGTAAGTCGCCGGCGAGTTGCCATTCGATGAAGCGATCGTAGGGCATGTTGTTCCGAAACGCGTCAATGACCCAGTCTCGCCATGGCCACACGAATCGTTCGTCATCGCGTTGATAGCCATACGAATCCGAATAGCGAGCCACATCCAACCACTCCGTTGCCAATCGCTCGGCACACGCTTCCGTGCTCAACAATCGATCAACGACTTGTTCGTGCGCATCGGCATGCTCGTCATTCATGAAGGCATCGATCTCGGCGAGCGTTGGTGGCAAACCGGTCAAATCAAACGTGACCCGCCGCAGCCACTTATCACGTGGCGCTTCGTGATTCGGTTCGAGCTTTGCTTGGGTCATCCTCGACAACACGAACGCGTCGATGGGCGAGCGTGGCCATGTCGGGTGCGTGACGGGCTGGGGGACGACGACAGATTTAGGAACGGGCTTGAACGACCAGTGCGTCTCGAACGGTGCGCCCTGTTCGATCCAGCGATCGAGGATGTCTCGCTCCACATCGCTCAAGTCACGCACCGCCTCCGGAGGCGGCATCCGATCGCTGTCATCGGAGCTGCGAATCCGGGCGTGAACTTCGCTCTTGCCAAGGTCACCCGGTACGATCCCCGCGTAACCACCGAGGTCCGCCAACGCATGGTCTCGGCTATCAAGTCGGAACTCGGAATCTTGGTTCTTGGCGTCGGGGCCGTGACAATGGAAGCATCGATCCGAAAGAATGGGGCTGACATCGAGATTGAACGAGATCGGGTCGTCAGCTCCCACACCACTCCCGCCAAAACAGGCGGCGATGCATGAGATAACCAACCAATGACGGACGTGAGGCATGCGAAGCACGTGGTAGGAGGGATGCGTGACTTGGGAGGGATGCCCGCTCGGACAGACAGTCACTGGCGAGATTCGACAAACAGCCAATGTGGATAAAAAGTCAAACCCATTCTACGCCATTCCACCGACTCACAAATTCCGTAAGTACTCAATTCCTTGGCGAAGCTCGTCCTCGACATCCTCGTCGGCGACATCATGGCGGCCGAGTACAAAGTGACCGCGGTATTGGTTGTCCTCAAGTCGCCCGAGTATTTCGGGGAAATCGGCGATTCCGCGTCCGAGGGGCACGGCGATCCCGCGACCCGCCGCCAAATCGACGACGCCATCGATGGCATAGACGAGCTGGATTCGTTCCGCCAACGCGGTGATCGCTTCCGGAACGTTGTGCCGGTTGATGATTAGTGAGCCGGGATTGAGTGCCACCGCGACGTAGCCATCTTCAGTCGAACCAAGAATTTCAGCCAATTTCTCACCAGAATCCGTCCCCGTTTCGGCGGCGAGGAATGCCCCGACACGGGCCCCGAAGCGGCCCAGATCGTCGAGCACTGAACGCATCGTCAGCCACTCAGGGCTTGCGGCATCATCGGGAACCCGGCCAATTTGGTTCACGACGATTGTCGTTCCGAGTCGGTAGGCGAACTCCATCGCCGATTTGGTCGCTTCGACGCGGCGGTCCAAATCCGCTGAGTGGTCGTAGCCGCGGCGGGTTTGGAAGCGGAGTGCCGCGACCCGCAAATTCGAATCATCCAGCATTTTCCGCAACTGCCGCAGCCCCGTGTCCGACAATTCACTAGGGCGAAGCGTTTCGCGGGCGTCGATTTCGATTGCCGTTGCCCCCAGCGAATGGGCCACCAAAAACGCACGCTGCAACTCGCGCGAGGTTTTCAACTGCATCGGAAGCGATTCCAAGCGGATCGCTACTTTGACTTCAGCCACTTTAGTTTTCCATCACGAACACGACATTTCACCATCACGATTCGTCATGACCGGTCTTGCCGCCGTTGGCATCTTACGCCAGGCACCCCTGATCACAAGCACCTCGCGCCAGCATGAAACTGGATCACGAGCTCCCGCACGCGCTGGCCGAAGCGCATCCGGGGTCGCTCTCGCCTGGTTGATCCTTGCGGCGCTGAGCTTCGTGTCCGATGGCAACGCAGCCGACGCGGTCACCGCCAAGACGCAACATGACGACAATGCATCCGCCTCGCATCGTGCGCAAGAGTGGACGTTCAGCCGCGTTGATGATGTCAACTTCGACGAGTGGCCGGACGAGTGGCAACGCAAGAAGGGCATCAGGTATCCGAACTACGTCAAAATAAAGATCGTCTCGCATGACGCTGATCTCGAATCACGCGTCCAATCCCTCGATACGGCAATGGTCAAAGCGTGGCCACAGTTCCGCGAGATGTTTCCTTCACTCGGGTCGTTGCCACCGTCGATCGCCGACTCCATCCTTGATCGCTTCTTGCTGGTCCAGCTCAATGGAGGAAACGCGGCGGTGCAATCACCGTCGATTCCCACCAGTCAATTGTTCCAGTACCGATTCACTTGCCGAATCATGACGGAGGGTCTCAAGCATGACACCGCCCACGCAAGTCTCGTGTTTCTCGATGCAAAGGACCGTGAAGTCCTCGTGCTCAACACGCCCCTGACGACGGGAACGACAGCGTGGCAAACGCTGCAGATTGACCGCGTCCGCCCACCCCAGCAAGCGACGACGATGTGCGTGCGGTTGACCGTCGTCGGCAGCGAGGATGGGACACAGGACATCAACGGTCGCATCGGCATCGATGACATTCGCATTGAGCCGTTTCCGCAATTGCAAATCACCACCAACCAGCGCTTCGGCATTTACAACGTCGGCCAACCCATCGTCGCGACCGCCAAGTTGCTTGGTATGCCTGTCGACACCTCCATCGTCGAGTTCCGCTTGCTCGATCATCGCGGCACCGAGTTATCACGAAACCGCTCACCGGTTTCTTCGGAATTGAAAGATCAAGCACGCATTGAGCCGACGGCGACCTGGGAATTGCCTGAACTCGCACCTGGATTCTATCGAATCGCCAGTTCCTTTTCGGGTGATCGCTCGACGAGCCTGGAGACCGAAACGACCGTTGCAGTCATCGAGTCGCTCGGGCGTAAAGGAAAAGCGGGAGAGTCACTGAGCGGTTCCGCCGCGGCTGATGGCGATGGAGTTGATGATCGCGGTCCCTTCGGATGGTCGTTGCCGCGTGGCAGCCAAGGGATCGACAGCCGTGAACTCGTGGACTGGCTCGCCCGGCTGGGTGTGGCGTGGCTGAAGTACCCTGTCTGGACATCCCCAGAAGACGCCGCCGGATTAGAACGAAACGCCACGCTCATGAGTCGATTGCAGACTGCGGGGATTCAAACAGTCGGGGTGCTTTCGACGCCGCCGGCGGCCGATTTACCGAGCTACGAAATCGCATCACCGGGTGACGCAGTCGCCGCGAACTTGTTCCGCGATCCCGCAGTCTGGAAGCCGAGGCTGGAGCCGATCATGAACCAGCTCTCGTTGAAAGTGCGAAAGTTTCAAATCGGTGCTGACGACGATCACAGTTTTCTCGGTCGACCGCGACTGCAGGAACTCATCTCGGTGATCCGCTCGGGGTTGCAAGGATTTGGTCAAGCGATCCAGGTGACTATCTCGTGGCCATGGACCGAACCGACGCTTCTGAGCAATGAAGCCACGTGGCAAGCCGCCAATCGAACGAGCAGCAACACACCGATGACCGCCGACGAGCTCGATGCGTTTCTCGATGGCGAAGCCAAAGAAGCCAGCGGAAGAGGGCCGCAAACCTGGTTGTGCTTGGATCCCATCGATGCGGACCGCTACGATCGCAACACGCGAATTAGCGACATGGTGATGCGGATGGCTGCCGTGCAAAAACACCCCATCGAACTGGCAACCATCCGTGATCCGTTCGACGCGCGTCATGGTTTACTGCGCGAAGACGGACGGCCGAGCGATTTGTTGCTCCCCTGGCGGACGACGAGTCTGTTGCTCGGCGGCACTCGCTATGTCGGTGCTTTGCAAATGCAAAATGATTCCAACAACCAAGTATTTGCTGGGGCGGATCGAGCGGTGCTGATGGTGTGGTCGCCCACACCGCGGGTGGAAGAGATCTACTTGGGTGAAGACGTTCGACAAGTCGATGTGTGGGGCCGCGTGACGCCGGTGCCCATGATCCAGCACGCAGGGCACCCGGCTCAGCAAATCGTCACTGGCCCGATGCCCATCTTTCTCATCGGTGTAGACGCCACGTTGCTCGCGTTTCGCATGTCGGTGGCGATCGCGGAAACGGAACTCGATAGTTATCTCGGACAAGTCCAACCGCTGAACGTGGTCTATACCAACCCGACTCGCGACGCGATGGTCGGTGAGATGAGAATCCAACACCCCGAGTCCTGGCAGGTCGACGCACCCACGCGCGGATGGGAATTGCTCGGTGGCACCTCGGCGACGCAAACGTTTGACGTCGTGCTGGGCAACACCGCGCTCATCGGTGAGTACGAGATCGCACTGAATTTCCAATTTCAAACGACACCCGCCAAAGAGATTACGGTCTATCGCAAGGTCAATGTCGGCGTCCGCGGCTTGAGTGTCAAACTCACGAGCCGGGTAACCGAGAGCGACGAATTGCAGGTGACCATGGAGATGACCAACGCGACATCGCGGTCATTGTCCTACGATTGCATGTTATTCCCACCGCCGGGCCGCCAATACCAACGTCGCTACGTCCGCGCGGCGCCGAACGAGACAACGACGCGTGACTTTTTCTTCTCGGGTGGTCGCGAACTTGCCGGCGGTCGCATGCTGCTTCGCGCTATCGAACAGGACGGACGACGTGTGCTGAACTACGAGGCCGAGGTGGCGCCGTAGCCATGCATGGTGTTGCGATGTCGATGACGCCTCTCGCCGTCATGGTGCAGCAGTCTGACGAACTGCCCCGGAAAGCGTCACGCTACGGGAAGGTAAATGTTGAAAGTCGTTCCCGTTCCGACGACGCTGTCCACTTCGATGCCGCCGCCGATCTGGGTTACGATCCCGTACACCGTTGATAGACCCAGGCCAGTTCCCTGGCCGATTGGTTTCGTTGTAAACAGTGGTTCGAAAAGATGTTCGAGGACGTCGTTGGCCATTCCGCAGCCGGTGTCCGTAACCTCCAGCAAAGCATACTCGCCTGGCTCGACGCGGAACGCAGAAAATCGCCGAGGAGTCGATACCGTCACCATCGACGTTTTCATTGAAAGTTGACCATGGCCATCCATGGCATCTCGGGCATTGATTGCTAAATTGATCAACACTTGTGAAAGGTGGCTGGGATCGGCAATGATTGGCTTCAGTTCATGTAGCAGCGTTAAATTCAAGTCGATATTCTCGCCGAGAAGTCGCTCCGTCATTTGCATCGCCTTGCGAACGACGTTATTGAGATCAAGCGACTCGGCTGCGTAGTGCTGGCGACGACTAAATGTGAGTAGTTGCTGAGTAATATTCGCTCCAAGGGAACTCGCCGATTGAATTCTTCTGACCATTAAACTTGCAGACTCCGATTCGACAAGGTCGTCACCCAGCATATGGGTATAGCTGTCGATCACAGCCAGCACGTTGTTGAAGTCATGAGCCAACCCGCCGGCCAACCGCCCGACAGCGTCCATTTTCTGTGATTGACGAAGTTGCTCTTCGATGGATCGAATTTCAGTAACATCGTCCTGAATTCCGATGAAATGGGTCAGTTGACCCGACGGGTCGCGGACCGGCGTGATCGAAGTATTGTTCAAAAAAGTCGTGCCGTCTTTGCGGTAATTCAACAACTCAATTTTGATCGGAATCGCTTCATGAAGAGCGGCTCGGATCGACTCGATCGCGGCCGGGCTGGTCCCCTCGCCTTGCAGAAATCGACAATTGCGTCCACGCACCTCGTCGGCGGAATAGCCGGTGATCGACTCGAATCCTTGATTCACATAAATGATCGGTAAATTTGGCTGAGTCGCATCGGCAATCAGAATTCCCTCACGGGCAAACTGGATGGCGCGGTCCTGGATTCGAAGCAACGTATCGGTTCGCTTCTGTCGCGTGGTCTCCATGATGACCACCACGACGTTCACCACCTGGTCGCCATCGAAGACCGGCACGTAGTTGATTTCGAAAAATCGTCCATGCTCGTTGCCAGGAAGATGCAATTCGTAATCGACGCGATTGCCGGCAAACGCCTGGTCCAGCCGCGGCCTGACTTGTGCTGCAAAAACAGTCGGCAATATTTCAGAAACACGACGACCCAATAACTCCGCAGCAGGCCTCGCAATAATTTCGATGTACGCTGCGTTCGCAAAAACATATCGACGATCTTGATCGACGACCACCAGCCCCACGCAAGCGCGGTCGGTGACAAGTCGCAGCCGCGATTCACTTTGCCGCAGGGCACTCTCGGCCTCGGCCCGTTGTTTGTCCGCGAGTCGCCGCTGCTCTCGCAACCGAATCGTTTGCAGCGCACGCTCGACGGCGGAGCCCAGTCGGCCGAGCCGGTCTTTGAGTAGATAGTCGGTCACGCCCGACCGCATGGCTTCCACAGCGATGTCTTCCCCGACTGCTCCGGAAACGAGGATGAAAGGGATCTCGAAACCGCTCTCACGCAATCGTTGAAAAGCCAGCAGACCATCGAAGCGTGGCATCGAATAATCGCTCAACACGAGCTCGGGTCGTGCTTCGAGCGCCGCTAAAAAACCTTCCTCCGTTTCAACTCTTGTCCAATCGGGATCAAAGCCAGCTCGCTGCAGTTCACGAACCAGCAGCTCTGCATCGGTCGAGCTGTCCTCGACGATCAGCAACTTTAAGTGGCGAGCCATGGTTAATTCGGCACCTTGTTGACGAGCAACCAATAGTGACCCAATTTTAAAACGGCCGCAGAAAATTCTTCAAATTCAACTGGCTTGACCACGTAACTGTTCACGCCCAATTTGTAGCTGTCGATTAAATCTCGCTCTTCGCTCGAGGAAGTCATCATCACGACCGGAGTGTGACGGGTGCGATCATCGCCTC
>JBBSJZ010000319.1:0-7275 GCA_038256795.1 Pirellulales bacterium
AGCGTTTCCAGCTTTTTACGGATCAGGTATCCCTGCATTCTTTGATAGGGACGGACTTCTCCGCTACGCAGGAACGTGCCGACTTCCAGCCGGCGACTCCACTCTTCCCAAACCGGCAACCAAAACAATGCCGCCTCTACTTGACCGCTGTTCGCTGCGGACAAGCACTCCGTTCGTGCCAAACTAATCTCATCCAAGCATTCATTCGCCGATGGATAGTACGCGAAGCAGGCTACCACACTCACGAGAACCAGCCCCACCAGCATGGTCGAACCGAGCACACTCGCCGGTACGACGCGGTCCATGCCCCGTCGCATCGCAATTTGTTCAGCAGTCAAAGACGAAGCGAACGAACCATCGCTCGCCGTTTTGATCAACTTTGCTTCGTCGATTCCGAACAGCCGCAGCGTCAGCCCAAGAACCGCTACCAGGGCGAGCACAGCCAGGGAGACACACTCACTAATACCGAGATTTTTTTTAAGGATCTCTTTGAAAGTCGTAACGTTGATCGAATGCGAAACCGACAACGGGTTGGCGTAGATGTCAAACGCATGAGTGTGGCCAGCGGGCTCGACGCCGGGCGGAATCAGCGGGCGATTAATCGCATAAGAAATCCCTAGCACGATCACCAACAACGCTGTCATCCACGAACAGGCCGATTTGAAGCCATAGTGCTTACCCAGCCAAAGTGGTGTCGCGATATTCATACCTGCACCAAGAATTAACAGCGTGAAAGCTGCACCGGGTGAATTCGCGTGCTGGAACATCATCCCGAGCTGACTCATCGCCAGCATCGGTGTTGCATGAACCGGAATCGCGACCCACAACATCGTCAGCGGTGCCCACGGGTCATCTTGTTCGACCATCTTTTGCATCGCACCGAACGGCAGCATTGCAGCCAAGATCGCCAGTCCAGAAAGTGCAACGAGCGTTAAGCCGAGACTTACACCCGTTAGCTCACGTGCGAAGTGAACGAACGTGGCCGATAGCCGTCTCAGCCCGATCAAGTGATTCGATGGAGTGAGATCAGCTTCCAAACTGTCTTTGTTGACTTCGCAGGCTGGAGGCCTGCGCCACGACATCGCATCCCAAATCAAACCCAGCGATGTCACCACGATCAGCGATCCAACCGCAAACAGAATGATCACGATTGGTCGGCTGAGCGTCATCCCATAAAGTAGCGACAGCGGATTGAACAATGGTGCCGACAACGCGAACGCGGAAATCGCTCCAGGCTTCACACCCGCTCGTCGCATCTCTCGCAAAATCGGCAGCACGCCAATCGAACACACCGGTAGTAACATGCCGACGAGCCATGATTGTGGCAGGGAGCGCAAATTGTCGCCACCGAACAACCGCCGCGTCCCTTTGTCACCAAGGTAATAACGTAAGATTGCAGCGATAAACAGCCCGACAAGGAGCGTCGGAGCTGCAGCCGCGAATCCCTGCATCACACGGATCAATCCGCCCAGTAGCATCATCGAAACAGATTGGCTCATGGACGCATTCCAGTGACACTTGCTAGTTGCTCGGGGATTCTGGGAATCGTCTCGTCAACTAAACGACAAAGCGATTCGATCTGTTTCAATTCAACGCCCGTCAGCACACCCCTGGCCGATCCAAGGTTGGCGGCCACGGCTTCGCTCCTTTCGTACAGCGGTACCCAGTCGGCTTCGGCGAGGTTCGTGTCTGCGGCGACTTCACCGACCCAGCCCACCAAGTCTTCGATCTCGCTTCGCAAACTTGCGTCAGGCAAACTGTCCATCTTCGCAGCCCGCTCGCGAAGCTTCGCAGACAGATCGGCCAAGTCGCTGGGCCAGTGTGCGGCGACCACATGATCGTCTTCAAAGAGTGAAGTCTTGGGGGCTTCGTTGGTGGAGCAACCGACAAGCAAAACTAGGGCGTAGAGCATCAAGACCCTCACTCCCCTCGCCCCACTTCGGGGCGAAGGGAGTGAGGTGAAGGGCTTTCGGCCCGCAAATACATGCGACTCACGCACCTGCGTCTGCCCCCTCATCCCCAACCGTTCTCCCCCGCAGAGCCGACGGAGAGGGGAGCCAGATTCAACTCTTTTAAATTCCCTTTTCATCACTTGTACTCCGGGGCTGGGACGCTGGCCATGATTCGATCAATGACTCCGCCGACATTCGGCGCCGTGGTCAGCAATCGCACCGACAGGACCGGTCGGGCAACATGCACGACATCGCTCGGCGTCACAAAGTGACGGCCTTGCAGGACCGCCCAAGCCTGTGCAATCCGTTGCCAATGCAACATCCCGCGTGGACTAACACCGAGCTGAATCGACGAATCTCCACGAGTCGCCTCGACCAAGTCGACTAAATACTCACGCACTCGCGGATGCACCGTCACGGTCTGCACTTGCCGCTGAATTCGCTTTAGCTCGATCAATGACAAAACAGTGTGATTCAACTCGGAGTGAGTCGTTGCACGAGTAGCGTTCTCCAAGATGTCCAACTGCGCCGCGCGATCGGGATACCCGATCTCCAGCTTGATCGTGAACCGATCGAGTTGTGCTTCGGGCAACGGATACGCGCCGTGCGAATCAATCGGGTTTTGAGTCGCGATCACAAAGAATGTCTCCGACAAAGCATGTGGCACCGCGTCGATCGTGACTTGCCGCTCGGCCATCGCTTCGAGCAGTGCGCTTTGCGTCCGCGGCGTCGTTCGATTGAGTTCATCCGCCAAGAGCACGTCCGCGAAGACTGGCCCCGGATGAAACTCGAACTCGCGAGTCTTCTGGTTGAACAGGTTGAACCCCGTCACGTCGGTCGGTAGCAAGTCGGGTGTGCATTGAATCCTCGCCAGTCGACCGCCAAGACACTCAGCAACTGCTTTCGCAAGTGTCGTCTTCCCCGTCCCCGGTAAATCATCGAGCAGCAGGTGACCGTGCGCGAGCAAACAGGCAATCACGAGTTCGATTTGCGCTGACTTACCCAAGAGCACACGACCAAGTTGGTCACGCATGGTCTGCAACGCGGCTTGCGTTTCAGTCTTGTTCTCCATGACTACACTCATGCCGTCGCCTTGTGGGTTGCGAGTTTTAGTTGCTTTGTTTTCAGAGCACGGACAACCGTGCTGAGTCGGCGACGCTCGATCGATCCGCTTTCGCCAAAAATGGTCTGATCGGCAACGTCGCAGAACTGCTTCACGTGATCTTGGAGATGCACATCGCGAGCGACCAAGGATTCCAACCAGTCACGTTGTGGCTTTCCCGTCGGACGAGCGCTACCGATCAACCTGGCCCGCGTTTCCACAATTCGCATGGCAAGCCCCAGTTGACGCTTCGGGCGCAGTATTCCGGACACTAACCAGACGCCCGTCAACAACCATTCGATCCAAATCAGCCGAGTCGAATAAAGCAATCCACTCGCAACAATCGCAAGCAGACCATGAATCCAATGTGCCGCAGCGAACCGTTTGGTGACTAACCATAGCGATGGCGTGTAGACTGGTTCGCGATAGCCTGGCGACGGCTCAATCTCGAACCAGCGTCCGTCGGCCAGCTTGATTTCCACCCACACGTGAACGTCGCCAGACGAGACGTTGGCATGCCCAGCGGTGATGTCAAATGACTCCGGCCGAACGTAGAACCCAGTAACAAGCCGTGACTCCAGTCCGATCTCGCGGGCTTTCAAAGCGGCGACGGTAGCGAACAAGTGATCGCCGCCACGACGTGTCTGCAAGAAGCCTTCCACTGAATTTTCCGTGTTGCGATCAAACGTGAACTCTGTTCGCAGATGGCTGACCATGGATTGCAACTGTTCGTAAGCGGAACACCCCTCAGCCCCAGCCCCTCTCCCCGAAGCGGGGCGAGGGGAGCCAAGATTTTGTGCGTTGAGTCCAATCAACTCATCTTCCATCACGCTCAGCGATGCGACGTTCACGATCGTCAATGGCGGAACCAAGTCTCGGCCTGGCATGAAAAACGAACCGTCATCCTCAATGCCAAAGAAATCTTGGCGGTCGATATCCTTGATGTGCAGTCCCGAGGTCATCATCGGGACTGGCAAACGCGGCGATGCGAGTCGCAGAACTTTCAACAAATTCACACTCACGTTCTCGCTCTGCTTCAACGCTCGGGGCTCGGCAGTCGGATCGAAGAACCAAACACTCTGATCAAGATCGCAGCGGCTGAGTTTTTCGTTTCGATGAGTGGCTGTGTTCGTCCACTGAACTCCATCGAAGTTGTCAAAGCGATCGGTTGCCAGACGAATGCCGGTGGGACCATCCCACTGAATCACCGCATCTTCAACCTTGTCGCTGAAGTGCGTGTGCTGCTTGGGAGGCATCCGATCCGTGGAAAACGACGTGCCACCTTGCTCACTCTTGGCCGCACGCTCGTGCAGTGGGAGAACGTTCTCGTTGCCCATTGCCTGAGCACGTGCCGCCGTCTTCGTTTTCTTCGGCTCGCCAATGGAATCGCTGAACATGTCGAATAGGGAAGACTCCGTCGACTCCAAGAAAATGTCGGACTCGACTGCACCAAATGATTCCGCGTGATCCTTGGCTGCGATCGCGGCATCGCCAGTCCCGATCCCTGTCCGGGCCGCAGAATCTGACCACTTCGACCCGCCGCTGGTAGGCATGATTCCGAACGAGAACCGATTGGATTCACCGACGCGATCGTGAACGACCAGTCCGCCGATAATGCACAGCGTGATCGACGCAACTGCGCTGAAGGGCCGAATGCCGACGCTCGAGCGGACGGTGTCCGGCATGCACAACTCGAGCTTTTCCCAGTGATTGGTAACGAGATGCCAGACACAAATCGCCATCCACAAAATCGCTAGTAGAACCGTCCGTGAGTTGTCGGATATCGACGTCGCAAACAGGATCAAAAAACCACCAGCGACAATGGACATCGCTCGGGTGCGATCGTGACCCGAACCCATTGCCAGTGCCAGAGAACCGGCCGCGAAGGTAGACAGCGCCGACATCTCGAAGGCAATCGGTGACGCGAACACGCGGGCCAACACGGCGAAGACAATCGGCGTGATCGCCAGCAATCCCGTAGCGGAGTTCGCCAAGAGTTTCGGCCGGGCCACTCTGAAAGTCTTGCCGACTTCTGCTACGACGAACATGCCGAGTAACGTCACGAACTCTGCGATGAACCAAGCTCGTGATTCGACGAAATACCGCAGCGGTGTAACGGAAATGACCGCGATTACTGCCAATACGATCGACTCAGTTCGCTTACGCTGCGACATCGTCATCTCGGACTCCTCTCCAAAACTCAAGGACTTGTTCAGCAATTGTTCGCTGGGCAGTGATTACAGTCGTCCGCGTGCAACCGCCAGCGCGACGTCCACCAACAGGATTCGTGATCTTGCAAATACATTGACCACTGGCATCTCTCGTGATCTCAATGAGTGCATTCTTTGTCACCGGACGTTTCACCGATTCTTTGCTGCCATCCGCCGGAACGTCGGCGAGAGCGTTCAGGATCGTGGTGCGTCCTTTAGCACCCGTAGCCAACCGCAGCGAACGATCGCCGATCATGATTCGCATCGGCGTCGTGGACTGGTGCAAATTCATCAACACGCTGGCGGCAACACGCATTCGATCGGAAAGTTGTTCTCGCCTTCCTGCGCGAGCGAGATCGACCCAAACATCCAACTCCACGCACTGCGGTCCGCCTCGCTCGGTGACGATAAGCGTGTCCGTTCGTGCGGATGCGATCCAGTTGACATGCTTTGCCGCGTCGCCGCGTCGATACGCTCGCACACCCACGAAATCGCCACTTCGGCCGCCACGTTGTCCGTCACCTAAATCAGCATTCGAGCGACCGGCTATCGGACAGGCTCCCGCAATGGGAAACACCTTCGGCCAAACCGTCAGCGGCTTCGTCGTCGTCAGCTTTCTCCGTGCGGTCCAGATGCCAAAGGGAAACGAGCAAGCAACACTGGGCGTTCGGATTGGGTAATGCCCTCGCAACTTGGGTCGAACGGTGATCCCGTACTCGGACGTTGACAGTGCTGCGGCACACGACAGCCCAACGGTAGGTGCTGATTCATCGGCGTCGCAATCGAGGTATCGTTCCACGGACAATCCCCAAACCGGCAAGGGAATCCGATTGCGAACCGTGAAGATCATCCGGCACGGTTCGTCTTCATGCACGGCATCCACTTCTGGATGCAACTCACAGGTGGTCACGTAGACGGCGACGAGCGGCCAAGCCATACCGACGATCATGATCGCGGTAAGCGACGCGGCCAGCGTCCAGCCAATCGGGCTGAAGTACAGACCGATCATCACGCTGATCGCCGTCGCGAGAGCGAACCAACCGACCGGCTCTTTGAGCCAGTCAACAAAACGGTTTGCCCAAGGACAAAAGTCAGTTGTCATCAAGCGAGACAATTGACCCTGACCCGTGGGCGCAGCATGGACAACAGCCATGATGAGTGCACCTGCGGTACGGGAATAAAACGGGGAGAGAGAAACATCGCCAGCGTCAAACGCGCGGCGGTCCCCGTACCCAGTGGCGTGCAAAGATGTCGTCAGACACGAAAACGTCGTCAACCAGCACGAGTTTTCGGCAAACCGCTAATGATTCGACGACTGCGACCGTTTTCCAAAGCACGATTGCGTGACGAGACGCAAAGAAGCTCTGGCAAACCGAGCAACGATCCGAATCGTGCTCGCGAACTGGAGTTTTCGGCTCAGACTCGCGCTGCGGGAAATCTCTTTCACTGCCGATTGCCTGATCGTGGTGGCAACAAACGTGACCGCCGTGTCGGTGCGAGCCAACCTTAATCGCCGTCGTCTCAGCCAAATCGACTGAACAGCAACTCGACTCGTGCGAAGTGCATCCGACGTGAACCCAACCCGCGAAGTTGCCAAACAGCAACGCAGCGAGCGTTAGGTGAGCGGTCAGGATGCGAGACGACTTCAAGGGTCGGTTTCCAACGTTGATCAACGAAAGCAGCCTGTTGTAATTGATTCAGGCGAAAATCGACGGTCCGACCAAGGATGAGCAGATTGTTCAACGGGCTATACGTTTTGTCAATCGAGAAGGTTCGGCGAGTGAAATCGCGACACAACTTTGACGACACTCGAATCAAATCGGTGTCACTCACAAGCGAGGGCCTCTAAACCGGGAAGCTTCAAACGTGCCGTGAAACGCGGTGGAAACAGCGTTGTTCGCGGCCAAATTAGGTGATTGGCACGACTTTGGCGTTAAGAGTGATCGTGCTTCCAACATCGGAGCATGCTCGAACCAAGACTGTTCCTGGGAAGGACCACCCCAAATGAAAA
>JBBSJZ010000320.1:0-7268 GCA_038256795.1 Pirellulales bacterium
ATCTCGGCGTCGACCGCTTCAAGATCGGTGGTTCGCTGCTGGGCAGCATCGCACAACGATTGCTGCGATGCGTTTGCGAAAATTGCAAACGCCCCACGGCCGCGAATGAAAACTTGCTCGACGTGCTGGATCCGGAGGGGACCATTCCGCGCTCGTCCCAGTTCTATCGTGGCGTCGGTTGCAAGAAGTGCCTGGGAACGGGTTTCGCAGGCCGAATTCCCGTCTTTGAGATCATGCCCATCACACCTGAGATCACGGCAGCCATCGAAGCCGGAGTACCCAACTCGCGATTGCAAGAGTTGGCCAATCAAGCCGGGATGGTCGAGCTGTCGCGAGCCGGACTCGAACAAGCGCTCACCGGACGCACCTCGCTCGAGGAAGTTTATTTCAAGACGAGTGGCGACCGCCGCAGTGCGGAACAAAAGAATGCCGTCGCGGGACGTCGTGAAACGGACCCGATTGTCCACGCCGCTTCCGCTTAGCATTCGTTAATCCATGCGTCCGCATGGTCCTCACATTCCCACGCTTCGTGGGGAGAGGATTCGGATGAGGGGCCCGATCATGAATCAGCCAGATTTTCTGAGCCGTCCCTCAATGTCATAACGCCCCCTTCAAGCACCCACTCCAAAAACTCCATGGCACGATCCAACACTTTAACCGCGGGCACCAAGAACGCGGGCTTGTTCGCACAAGTCGGTCGCGTGGTGCACACACTGCAGTCGATTGAGGTCGGACCCAAACGGGCTGGCCGCGTCGGTGCCGCGACCGCAAAAATTGGCCTGTCACAACTTTCGCAATTGTTGCGATTACTCATGATGCTGCTGGAAAATGGCTTGTCGATGCCCAGGGCGCTGTCGTCACTCGCCGCGGATCATTCGATGAAAAAGTATCGCGACGTGCTGCTGCACATGCGCAGCGTCATTGAATCTGGAGGATCGCTCAGTGAAGCGATGAGCTTCTACCCACGTACATTCACAGCGATGCAGGTTCAGCAAGTTCGGATTGGCGAACGGAGTGGATCGCTCGAGAAGGCCATGGGCCAAATCTGTGAACAAGTCGAACGCAAAGTCGCGCTGCGCAAACGAATTATCAAGAAGGTGAGCTATCCGATCATGATCACCCTGGCCGGATCGGGATTGATGATCTTCATGTGTACCTTCGTTGTCCCAGAATTCGAAAACGTTTATGAGAGTAGTGGTGTCGAGTTGCCCATGGTGACCCAAGTGGTCACACGAATGAGCCGACTCGTGATTAACTGGGGCTGGGTCGTGTTCCCCACGTTGTTCACCGTGATCCTCGCTTGGAAGCTCGCCAGGCGGAACCCGGAAATCGCTCAAAAGACGGATGCCCTGAAGTTGCGCATGCCCCTGCTGGGCCCCTGGCTTCGCGATGCGGCGGTGTTGCAGTTCGCCGATGCGATCTGCTCAATGGTGGAGTGCGGCTACACGCCCGTGGATGCGGTCAAGTCGGCATCCGACAGCGTTCGTAATCGAGCGGTGCGAGCGGCCGTCGAAGATGTAAAACGCGGCGTCCAGCGCGGCGAACGATTGAGTACCGAACTCGCCAAATACGACCGCTACTTCCCCGCGACGATGTGCCAATTGGTCGGAATCGGCGAACACTCCGGCGACTTTGAGCGAGCGATGCGCGGGACCACCAGCCACTTGCGAGAGCGTTTGGAAACCCGCATTGATGCGACTGTCGGCATGCTCGAACCGACACTCACCATCCTCTTGGCGATCGCCATCGGCGGTATCGTGCTGTCGATTTACACGCCCATGTTCCACATGTTTGAAGTGCTCGAATGATGTCCATCCGATCTCGAAATCATGAGCCTCGTCACGGGTTCACCTTGCTCGAAATCATGCTCGCCGTGGTCATCGCTGGCGTCGTCGCCGCACTCGGCATCTCGCATCTACGCCGACCTGGCATCGATGCCCATCAACGTTCCTGCAACGCGAATCGCGAACTTCTCCAAGGCTTCGCCCAGCAGTTCGCCGACGAACGGGGATCGCTGCCATCGACGAACTTAAGTGAGCTCACCGCGGTCAACTACTTCGATGCGACCTTGCCCAAGTGTCCGAGTACCCGGCAACCTTATGAATTGCGCGGAGGCGTCGTAAGCTGCCCCGTCCATGAAATGACACGATAACCTGCGCCGATTTGAACTCATCGCAAGCATTTCAACGCGGCACGATTATCACCCTCCGTTGTTTGATGGCGATCTATATTGATGACGCGGTCGGACGCCGTGGGAACGAATCGCCCTCCAGTATCTCGATTGCGTCGCTGCGGAGTTCATTAGCCTGCAGCCCCGATCGTCCAGGTTTCAAGAATCAAGAATGATTTGTTATAATGCGCTCCCGTTAGCGAAGTGTTGGTTCGCCACCTCCGCCATTGTGTTGGTTGATCGCGAAGCATGTCATCCTTGAGCCGTTCTTAAGAATTTCAGAAATTTTTAAAAAAATGTGGGGGTTTACCCCGCTCGATTTCGCGTAAGCTATCGTGCTGTGGAGCCAACCGGGGGACATCATCGATCGGTCATATTGACTGAGATTCGGGATCCGGTTGCCTGCGGTTTGTCTCCGCATTCCATCAAACTGATGACTTTTGATTTTATCGAAGTGATCGCCAAGCTAACTTCCCTAGACAAACCTTTACCTGTCGGATGCAGCCCTCGCACTGCACTTTAGTAACTCCATCTTGAGGAAAAATTTGTGAGAAATTCGTTTAATGTTTTCGCAGTGGCTTTGGCCGCTGGATTGTTTGGCAGCCAAGCTTCGGCCCAGTGTGGATGTGAATCCACTCCGGCATGTGGCGGCTGCACCGACACCGTGTCGGTCGGTTCGGGCTGCACGTCGTGCGGCGGTGGCGAAGTCACCGGCGGCATGAATAGCGCGGGCGGATGCGGCCCAACCATGACCACCCAAACCGTCATGGTTCCCCAGCAAGTGACCGAGACTCAAATGGTCTCGTCAACCGTGATGCAGCAAGAAACGCGTCAACGCACCATCACGGTGATGAAGAGCGTTCCCCGCACAGAAACGCGCTCACGAACCGTCACCAAGTCGGTCCCACGCGAAGTTACCAAGACCCAGTCGTACACTGAGATGGTTGCTCAGCAATCGACCGAGGACTACACGGTCCAAGTTCCTGTGACGACGCAAGTGGAACAGAGCTACACGGTCAATGTTCCCCAAGTGAGCACCGTCGAAGTTCCTTACACGGTTCAAGTGCCTGTGACGACGAGCGTCGAAGTGCCCTACACCGTTTCGGTTCCTTATCAAGAGACCGCGACTCGTAGCTACACCGTCAACGTGCCCTACACGGAGATGGTTGAGCAAAGCTACACCGTGTGTGTCCCTTACACCGAGAACGTTGAGCAGAGCTACACGGTCCAAGTCCCTTACACCGAAGAAGTCACACAGAACTATACGGTTCAAGTGCCTTACCAAGAAACGACCGAGCAAAGCTACAGCGTCTGCGTTCCCTATCAAGAAACAATGACTGGCTCGAAGACAGTTTGCACGCAGGTTCCTGTGACTCAGTATCGTACTGTGTCCAAGGACATGGGCAGCTACCAATGCCAAAGCGTCGAAGTCGCTTCGTCGGGCTGTGGTAGCTCGTCGAGCTGTGGCGGATGCAACTCAGGTTGCGGCGGCGGATGTGGCAGCTGCGATGGCGGTTGCGGTGCTGTGAGCGGCGGTTGTGGATCGACCACCGTCCAAAAGCAAGTTTGGGTTCCCAACGTGGTTTGCGAGCAAGTTCCTTACACGACTTACACCAGCCAACGATCGGAAGTCCCGTACACGTACACCGTGAATAAGACTCGCATCGAAACGCGAACGCGTCCCGTTACGCTGACCAAGTACCGCAGCGAAGAGCAAACCCGTACGGTTTCGGTGACCAAGATGCGCACCGAGAATCAAACTCGTAGCGTCCCAGTAACTCGCACTCGTCAAGAAACTCGCACTCGCGAAGTGCCGGTTCAAAGTTGCCGTCAAGAAACGCGCACTCAAGAGTACCAAGTAACGAAGATGCGCAGCGAAGAACGTACTCGTACGGAGCAACGCACGAGCTGCACGACCGAGACTCGTACTCGTTCACAACAAGTGACGAACATGGTTGCCGAAGCACGCACTCGCATGGTTCCTCAAACCACCATGACGACCGAGACGCGTCAACGCACCGTCACCAAGATGGTGCCAGAAGAGAAGACTCGTGAGTACACCGTCACCGAGTACGATCAAGTTCAAGAAGAAGTGCCCTACACCGTCACGGTTGTCGACCAAGTTCCTGAGACCCAAACGCAAGAGTACATCGTGTGTGTCCCAGTTCAGGTCCAAAAAGAAGTTCAAGTTTGCAAGACCATCATGGTCGCACAAACGGTCGAAGTTCCTGTCAGCAGCGGCTGCGGTTCAGCGATGAGCAGCGCTACTGTGGGCTCGGGTTGTGCCGGCGGTTGCGGTGCAGCGGTTAGCACCGGCTGTGGTTGCAACTAATTCGATTTCAAGCTCGGTTCTCACTTTTGGGCTGAGTTGATGATCAACGAATGGAAAGGCCGGTATCCGTCGGGGTACCGGCCTTTTTTGTTATTTGCCGAGCATCCCATTTCGTCGCCAGCTCGATATACTTCCCGTGATGAAGTCGTTTGAATCGCCAAGTCATGCTGAGTCACTCGCGATCCGCAGCGTTGGAGCGCCCCTCGGAAAGCTTGCCGGCGTGGCGTGTGGTGTCGCTGCTGCGGTGCTGTACACATTCTCCAACATCGCCCTGCGGGAATGCGTCGACTTGGATCCTTTTCTGGTATCGGCCGCGAAAGCGGTTCCGACAGTGATCTTGCTCGCGCCCGTCTTGATCTGGATGCGGTATTCGCAGCTGAGTTTACTGACGAATCGACGAGCTTTGGCGAAATTTGCCGCAGTCGCACTGCTGGGCCAGTTCGTCGGGAACGCCGCGTTCCAGATTGCCCTGGGAATCATTGGGCTGGCTAAGTCCGTACCGATCACCTTGGGTGTGTTACTGATTGGTGGCGGACTTCTGGGACGATTGATGCTGGGTGAACCGCTGCGTCAAAAAACGATTGCTGCGATTGTGACACTCATCGTCGCCGTGGTCGTGTTGTCGATCGCCCAGGACGAGGGCCAGTCGCCCGTCCATGGGCCACTCTGGATCGGAGCTGCGTGTGCCGCTGCATCCGGTGGTGCCTACGCGTTTTTCGGTACCGTGATGCGACACACGTTGAACAACGGAGTATCCGCCCCGGTGGCGATGTTCACCAGTGGCATCATCGGGACGATCTCGCTGTCAATATTCACACTGACTCGATTGAGCGTCGATCAAATCGCTTTGGTGAATAGCGGCGATTGGTTCATGATGGCCATTGGTGGTTTCTTCAACTTCACTGCTTTTGTTGCACTTTCGCTATCACTCAAGTCATTGCCCGTCGTCGCGGTCAATCTGATCAATGCGTCCCAAGTCGCCATGGCCGGCCTCGCGGGTGTCGTCATCTTCGCCGAGCCAGTCACCGCCAGTCTCATCATGGGGCTCGCCCTCACGCTCGTTGGCCTAGCCATCCTCGCTTACCGACCTAGGTCGCGGGCCAGTACTCCATGATCTTCCGCTTTAAATACTGGGCACTGCGGGCGAGTTGATCGATGCCGTCGACGCCGTCTTCGATGCTGATCCAACTATCAAAACCGACCCGTTTAAGCTCGGTGAAAATCGCGTCATAGTCGTTGAGGCCCTTGCCGATTTCGCCGTGGCTGAGACGTTTGGCGTAACCGGCGGCGCCGCCTTCCTCACGCCGCAAGTCGTCGAGCGTGCCCTCCTTCAAGTAGCGGTCACTGGCGTGCATCGTGACGACGCGGTGCGAGACCCGCTTGAGTAATTCGAGCGGATCTTCACCGGCCAGATAGGTGTTGCTCGGGTCGTAGTTGACGCCGAAGTTCGGGTGCTGGATCGAATCGACCAATTGGCAAAACACATCGGACTGCTGGGCAAACTCGGGGTACTCCCAGAAATCGTCCTTGTAGTGGTTCTCCAAAATCAGGGTGATACCGCGTTCTTGAGCGTACGGCAAACAGCTGAGAATCGAGTCCGCGGCCAACTTCACACCTTCATCGATGGTCAACTCAGGACGGCGCTGGCCGCTGAGCACACGGCAATAGCGGGCGCCAAGCACTTCGCTCATGTCGATCCAGTTTTTTTGTTTTGCGATCTCGTGATTGCGAAACGCGGCCTCGGGATGCGTGAAGTCGGGCGAGCAACACATCATCGGAATGACCATTCCGACGTCCTCGACTTGCTGACGAAACAGCGGCCAATTCTCGCGGTTCGCCATCTCGAGAAAGCCGGCATACCATTCGATTCCCTGCACCTCGAGCGTTGCGGCTAGCTTGATCCACTCGGACACCAACATCGTGCCGTCCTTGCAGAGGGCGTGCATGTAGGCTTTTGGAAATGCGGCAAGCTTCGGCATGGAATCAGTGCAAAAAGAAAGAGGTTATGGCTCGATGGGAATATTCGCGGCGAGAAAAGCTTACCTCAACGAGGAAACGCGAGCGAATCGTTTTGGACAATGATGTAGCGATGATTGACTTCGATCGAAGCGAAGCGACTTTGCTGGCCCGACGGCCACAGCACATCGACGAAATCGATGGACGATTCCTCGCCGAGTCCGATGGTCAACACGGATTCATTGCTACACAGATAGCCATCGCCGCCGATCACGAACGCGGTCAGTTGCCGATCACCGCAGTGCACGACGACGCTCGCGCCAATCGCGTCTCGCTCGCTAGGGCTACCCACCAATTCCAGTTGCAACCAATGATTCGGTTGCGATTGCTCTGGGGTCGACCGCGACTGGTTGGTGAGCAGTGCGGCGCCAGCATCGAGCGGAACGGCGACGAGATCGACGCTGCCGTCGCGATTCCAATCGAGTGTCGCGAGTGTCCGGCCGAGCACTGGCGTACTCCAAAACGGGTCACCCAAGCTCGCGGCCGCGACATTTCGAAACTGCCCCGGACCACCGCGAATGACTTGCGGCGGCATGCGATAGGGGGAGCCGTCGCTTGAATGATTGTAAAGATTTCCATTGACGACGACGAAATCGAGCCAGCCGTCGTTGTCCAAGTCGACGGCCTGGGTTCCCCAGCCAAGCTGGGTCCGCGTCGCTTCATCAAGCCCGTAGCGATAGCTCTGGTTCGAAAAAATCCCACTCGGCTGCTGCAAGAACAAATCGGATGACTCGTCGGTGTAATTGGTGA
>JBBSJZ010000321.1:0-7234 GCA_038256795.1 Pirellulales bacterium
CCGTCAGCTCGCGACCCTTGGGGCTTACCATGTCGCCGCGTGGGCTGAGCTTTTCCCGCAATTCGGCTAGAATCTCAATACCACCAGTGGTCGCATCGACGCGGGAAATCGTGAGTTCGGGCATGGGGGATCGTGTTGAAGACAAAGGTTCATATTGTTGTGAGCCGACGGCTGAAGCCTGGACACCAACGGTTCCAACAATCTAACTGAAATGAAGCGAATGCCAATGATCGACCTGAGAAGCGACACCGTCACACGTCCGACCCCAGCGATGCGACTCGCGATGGCGAACGCCGAAGTCGGCGACGCGGTGATCGATATCGACCCGACCGTCGAGCGGCTCGAAAAATTAACTGCGGAGATTCTCGGCAAAGAAGCTGCCGTGTTCATGCCCAGCGGTTCGATGACGAACCAGGTCGCGATTCGATTGCATTGCGACCGGGGAAGCGAGTTCATTTGCGAAGCCGACGCGCACATCTACCACTACGAACAAGCCGCCTTTGCTCAGTTATCGGGACTCGTCGCTCACACCGTGGCGGGGCAGGGCGGAGAACTAAAACTCGAACAGCTCACGGGATTGATTCGGCCCGAAAATGACCACATGGTTCGCACGCGATTGGTGTGCCTGGAGAATACCCACAACCGCTGGGGTGGACGAATTCAGCCTCAAGACGAAGTCGTTCGGATCTGTGATTGGGCACGCGACAACGGACTGAAAACCCACCTCGACGGCGCGCGACTTTGGAACGCGGCGGTCGCCACCGGCACCAGCGAACACGAACTGGCGGCTCCGTTTGACAGCGTCAGTGTTTGCTTCAGCAAGGGACTCGGCGCTCCGGTCGGATCGGCTCTGGCGGGGACTGCGGAGTTTGTACGTGAGGCGCGTCGAGCGAGGAAACTGTTCGGCGGTGCGATGCGTCAAGCGGGCATCATTGCCGCCGGAGCGTTGTACGCCGTCGAGCACCATCGCGGCCGATTGGCGGACGATCACTACGCGGCGCAGTGTTTGTCGAGTGCGATCGCGGGCGGTGACCACTTGCACCTTCGCGGTGGGCGAGTCGACACGAACATCGTCGTCATCGACATCGACCCCGAGTTCGGTACCGCCGCGAGACTATTGACAACGTTGGCTGAAAACAACATCGCTTGTTTCGCAATCGGCCCGCAAGCGATTCGGTTGGTGACGCACTTGGATGTGTCGCTCGACGAGATCACGGAAGTTGCCAATGTGTTTGCGAAACTAATTCACGGCGAGAACGTGTCAAAGCTGGAATTTAGTCGTGGCTAAGTTAGGTGTTAATTGTCCCGGAGCGGTTCAGTCGGGTGCGGCTAAAGCCTGGACACCAACGCCCGCTGGCGTCCAGGTCTCAGCCGCATCTTCTCTTTCGCTTATGATTGCCGCGATCCTCGTCGCTGTCACAACCGTCGCCCTGCGTCTCCCCTCGTGTTTCGAAAGTTTTTGGGTCGACGAGCTGCACACTGCTTGGACGATTCAAGACGGACTCGCCGACGTTATCTCGCGCGCTCAAATCGGACATCAACAACCGTACTACTTCACGCTGCTGTGGTTGTGGAAGCAATCGTTCGGCGAGAGCGAGTTCGCGTTGCGGATGACCAGCGTGCTCGCCTTGGCCGCGACCGGCGTCGTATTGACGCTTGGGGTCACTCGATCCACTCACAGCACAATCGCGGGTGTTGCGGCGGGCGTGTTCTTGGCCGTCGAAGCGAATGCGATCTTTTTTGGCACCGAGCTACGCCCCTATGCTGCCGTGATGTTGGCTGCTGCGGCGTGTTGCTATTTCGCCGAGCGATGCTGGGGCGTAGCGGCCGCGGATCGTGGGTCGCCGTGGTTATTGCTAGTTGTGTCATTAGGTGTTGCCGGATTGATTCAGCTCACATCGCTCGGCATCCTCGGATGGTTACCGATTGCGATTGCCATTCGATGGAGTTGGCTAGATTGGCGCAGCGTCATTAGTTGGCGGAAGATCGATGCAGCGGTGCTGATGGTCGTCGCCGGCGCCGCGGTGCTCCTGATGCCGAGACACATTCTGGAAACGTGGAACCAGCGTTCGATCTGGGCGAGTTTCGCGAGCACCCAGTACATCGATGACCTGTGGGAGCTTTGGCCGTGGCTCGTCGGGTTGATCTTGCCCGCAATCTGGTTCTCGCTGAGCCTGGGGATGAAGTTCGCCAGTTGGCGGGGAAGCGCATCGTTCACGTTGCTGCTGGCGGCGATCCTCACCGGTTCGGCGTTTTCGTTGTGGCTTGTCGCCTACACCGAGCTGGCACCACTCTGGCATCGTCGGTTTCTAATCGCGGGGTTGCCGATGCTCGCTTGGTGCTTCGGCACGATGGTCGCCTGCGGGGCAGGGCAGGGCAGGGCAGGGCGATCGGTGCTCAGTGCAGCGATGGCCACCACACTACTCGTATTGCTCACGTCGTGGACTCAAAGCACGCTGCCGAAAATACTCCGCACGGGCGGACAACTGGTTTCGCGCGGTGAGGATTGGCGAGGGGCGATTGCGTATTTGAATTCACAAGTCGATCACGGTGAGCCAGTTTCAATCGATCCAGGACTAATCGAGCAATTACCTTGGCATCAAGAAATCGTCTCCGGCTCAATTTCGCCAGAAAGGTCGGCCTATCTTTCCTATGCACTGCGTGGTCCGTACACATTCGAGCACGATGCGAAAGTGCTCAGCTCAAATTTACTTCCGATTAGCCAATGGATACCGGATCGCGGCCGCACTTGGATGATCTCACGCCGTCCCGCGAACCGGCTCAGGCAAGCGATCAACCAACGGGTCGATCGCAAGTCGATCGACGTTACGATTCGATCATTCGGCAGATTGTCTGTCGCACGCATCGGAGCGAAGGAGCAATGATCCAGTCAAAGAATCGAAAATCGCGAAGGAGAGTATCGAGTGACGGGCAAGCGTTCATCGCCTGTGCGGTAGTTGGGGGAGAACAAAGCCCAGCTCACTTCTCACCCCCCAACCCCCAACCCCTCTCTCCGAAACGGGGCGAGGGGAGCCGATATCTTTCGTTCAACCGATTTGCTTTTGCCGACCAGCTCCGCTTGCTAAGCTAGGCGACCAGCAATTGCTGGTTGGCAAGTCATCAGGAAAAGTCGTCATGGAATTCGTGTGGGATGATGGTGGACGCGCCAGTTGCGGTTACGTCGGCTTGGCGGGCGATTGTGTCACTCGAGCGATCGCGATTGCGACGGGAACGAGTTATCGTGACGTCTATCGGGCGCTGGGTGAAATCGCACAGATCACACCGCGCAACGGTGTCTCCACCAATGCCTCGGCGGACTATTTGACGAGTCTGGGTTGGAACCCGGCTACGGGACGCGGTGCCGTGTTTACGCCCGACTCGCTGCCCAAGGGACCCGTGATCGTTCACCTGAACGATGTTCATCGCTATCGCAGTGGGCATTTCTGTGCGGTCATCGACCACGTCATCTACGACACTTGGAACCCCAGTGACGATGAGGACTTGATCATCACCGGTTATTGGACGCGTCCGGCGGTCCAAGGCGAAACGACCTTGCCGAGGGTGTCGCGGCAATCACGCCCAACGGCGGAACAGGAGTTGACGCAGAAAGAATTCGATAAGGTGCTACATCGCTTGCGGGCGCTCGACAATACCGCGATCAATTCGGCCAGCACCGAAGGCGAGAAACGCAACGCATTGCGGATGATGCAAAACTTGATGCTGCGTCATAACTTGTCGCGCGAAGACATTAGCGGCGATGACAATGTCGATTGCATGCGGTTCACGCGTGTCGCTTGTCCCGTCAACGGACGCCGAGCGTACAATTGGGAAAAGAGCCTAGCGGCGTACTTGGTTGCCGAGATCTTCCCGATGACGGATTGGTACTTTGCCCCCAAGGGGAATCGGACCTTGTTTTGGTTCTATGGACCACTCGACGACGTGACGAACTGCATCTCGCTGTTTCGAGAGTTGTTATTGACGATCACCGCTTCGGCGTGCACCCAGTATGGTGGCTACTCGCGGGGTAGCGGTGCGTCGTACGCGGAAGGCTACGTCCGAGGGCTGCCGCGATATCAATCGGCCACGGTCGGGGATGATTCGACCGTGAGTGAGACAGCGCTCATATACGCCCGGACGCTCGCGGTCAAACGCACGGCACGCCAGTGGCTGAAACTGGAATGCGGGATGTCGTTGGTCTCGGCAGGCGGCAGCGGACGCAGCCAGCACGATCCGGAAGCCGCCGATCGAGGTCAACAGCACGGAGCCAAACACGATCTGCGTGACGCCAGTGGCCGAAAACGAATCGGTCACACGCGTTGACCTTGAGTGCCAAGTCTTGGCGTCCAAAGGATTACTTGAGCTTGGCAACACGTTCGAGTGCCGAGTCCATGCCAGCAACCATCAAGGTGTCGGAGTCGGACAGAGGATGGTCCGGGTCGGGAGTTGCCGAGATGACGCCCGTGAGCATGTTGTGCAAGGCAACAATGGTGACGTCATGGTTCTGGCGAAGCTGAAGCTCTCGGAGGGACTTGCCGATCCATGCGCTGGGAACTCCCATCTCTTGCACGCTGAACTCCGACCCCAGTTTGACAAAGTTCATCAGTGCGACACCGCTAATTCGGTTGGCAAGGGCCTGAGCCGAATCTCTTTCTGGGAAAACGACATCGGTAACCCCCATGCGTCCCATGACGCGAGCGTGTTCGTTGGAGATGACTTTTACGTAGATGTCTTTGATTTTGAGATCGCGAAGCGCCATCGTTGCCAAAATGCTCGCTGCGAGATCATCACCGGTGGAGATGATCGCGGCATCGACATCCTTCGCTCCTAACCGCTGGAGAGTTTCGAAGTCCGTACCGTCGCCAACGGCCGCATAGGACACGGAAGACGCTAATCGGTCGACGACGTCACCGTCCAGGTCGATCGCAATTACTTCGTTCCCGCGATGGACTAAAGATTGTGCCATCGCGAAACCAAAGTTGCCTATTCCGATCACGAGAAAACGCTTCATCAAAAGTGCCTCGAAAGAAAACGAATTTATTCACTCACCCCTAGCCAACAATGACGTCTTCGTAAGCTAGGCGATACTTGCCGCGACGCGACAGGCGGACGATTAGAGCTGCCGCAACTGCCAAAGGTCCCGTACGACCCACGAACATGAGCACAATCATCAGCCAACGTGATGGCGATGAGAGGCCCGCAGTGATTCCCATGGACAACCCGACAGTGTTGAATGCGCTAACCACTTCAAAAAGTCTTGCGATAAAACTGGGATGATTTCCGAAGAGATCGCCGATCGAAGCCAATATCAAAACACCAATAACAACACTTCCTGTTGCAATGACAAATAATCCTGACGCCCGCTGGATCGTCTGTTCAGGAATTGAACGATCTGCAAACGTTACGGTCTCGCTGGAGCGTAATCGCGACCACGCTTGCATTATCAGTAGCACAAACGTCGTCGTTTTCATGCCACCAGCGGTGGATCCGGGGGATCCGCCAATCATCATTAAGATAATCGTGAGAAAGTTGCTGCTGTCCGATGCCTGGGCATAGTCGATCGAATTGAATCCAGCGGTTCTCGGGGTGACACTCATGAAAAATGAGTTTGCTAATTTCTCCCATAATGTCATCTCCTTTAAAACACGATTCCACTCGAAAAATGAAAAAGCAATCCATGGAATAGCAATGAGCACAGTCGTTGTCAGGATGACCAATTTACTGTGGACGGACAGGCGGCGGATTGCGCCTCTTCGGTTCTCTAACCAACGGATGATTTCCTCGATGACGATAAATCCCAGCCCACCAAGGACCACAATCAATGAAATCACGGCAAGGGTGGCTGGCGAATCGTGATATGCAACCAGTGAATCTGAGTTTGTCGAGAAACCCGCATTGCAAAACGCACTGATCGAATGGAAAACGGAAGGCCAAGCCGCTTCCCGCCAGCCGATGCGCGGCGCCCACAACGCGTAAAGCATGATCGCTCCAACGGTCTCAATCGCGATCGTGAGTAGCACGATGTCAACGACGAGCCTCCGAGCCGGGATGTGAGGCAAGATCGATCGTGATGTGGCGGCAAGTGACTCGGTTCGGATCGATGGTCGTCCCCCCAATGCACTGATAATCACACTCGTAAGCACAAGCATTCCGAGTCCGCCGAGTTGGATTAAAACCAATAACACGACTTGGCCCGCAAAGGTGAAATAGGTTGCCGTGTCGACCACGATTAGTCCCGTGACACAAACCGCGCTGGTGGCTGTGAAGGCCGCATCGGTCCAGCTCAGAGTCGGTCCGTGGTAGAGATTCGGAAGCGTTCGCAAGGCGATCGTTCCAAACGCAATCAAGAGCAAAAATGAAGACAGGAAGAGTTCTGCGGGCGAAATCGTTCGGCGACTATGGACAGATTGCCCGCTGGGAAGATCCCTACGGCTTGTTGAAACATACTTTCCAGTTCGTGGAGTGACTCGACGGTTCATTTTTTACGATCCCTTGGCTTGGCATTTCCACAATCGCTGTCTTGGAACCCAGCACGGATTAAACTGGATCCCATACGACTCGAAAAGGTCCGTCGTGACGAACCTCAGCTCAGCCAACGGGAGTAAGTCGATGTAGCCGGTAATCGCCCCCGCCGGTGGTTCCTGATTGCGAACCGCTTTCGTCGGTCCACAACGTGAACCGCCGAGACCGCGAACCTTGATCCAGCCGCAAACCGTTTTGACAAACGAACTCGTATCCCGCTCGTTCATCGTCGGTGAGGTGCAGGCCACGCTTGGGGTCGGTCTTCGCGACATCAGTGGCTGGTGATCAGAACCGCGTGAGCGTCCTGGTGCTCATCATGCGGCTGCGGGCGTCAGGAAGCAAGCCACGGCCAGCGACTGAGTATCTCGAGACCCCCGGGCATCGAAGTCGCCCCAGCAGTACACCGGTCGATCGTGTAGCCAGAAGATTTCGACGAGCTGAGTAACCCCGTCGCCAAGCCCGCTCGGTACCAAACTGAGTTGCCACGGGGCAGGGTCAACCGACCGATTTTGTTCTCGACGATGTACACTTGGCGATAGGGTGATCGTGTAGGGTGTCGTTTGAGTTGAGTCACCCCGTTTCGTTAATGCTCATCGCTTGTCGGCGGTGTAAACTGCATCATGAATTCATCTGCAACACGACTGGCGCTGTTGGTCGGATTGGCGTCGACCTTCGCTGTGAACTGCGCCGCCAATGAGCCACGCGGTGGTGCCCA
>JBBSJZ010000322.1:0-7216 GCA_038256795.1 Pirellulales bacterium
ATGTTGCGGAGGCGAACCTCCGGCGGACAACACATCGCGGGACGAAAGCGAAACGATCACGCCGGAGCAACCGAATCGGCGCAGGCAACCATCCGCACCACTCCGAGAGCGGTGAGATCAATCCATGCGTGATCGATGCGAAAGCGCGACAGCCCCAATTTCCCCGAGGGTGCTATCAGCCATTGAACCGACGATTGGGCAGGTCTTCTGGCTCCCGGATCAAGTCGAAACCCACGCCTTCCCACGATTGCTAAAAAATCGCAGTGGCACGAAGCGGATTTTGTTTCCGGTTACAGCGGCGGGACCGCAACGGATTTACACCGTTTTCCCTATTCTCCGGCCCAGCGACGTGCTGGCCGGCACCCAACGTCGAGCCGTGAGTCTAGGCGACGAGTCAAAATAGTCAACGGCTACCGGAAACGCCTGCATCGACGCTCCGCGGGAGTGAGCGAGGTTCCCGGGGCGATTCCTTCTTCACCCTGCATATCGCCCGTCGCATCCTTGTCTAGATCATCCCGATTCGGGATGAAAGCCATGATCCATTGGGCGATCCTCGGGGGCGGAGTTTCACGCAGGTTGTTTCTCAGAATCACCTTGCGATTGCCCGGCATTGAGCGGTATGAACCGCTTGTACTCGCCCGAAGCCCCACCCCAATGCGACGTCCCCTCTCGCCGCCATGCCCCGCGTCTTTTACGCTCGCATCGATGACTGCACAACAACCCGCAAGTTTGCCAGGCAAACGACCGTGTGGGGATGGATGCTTGCGCTGCTCGTCGTGGTCGCCGGTGTGGGCGGTTGCGGAACGACGAAACTGCAGAACGCGACCGAGCAACTCGTGCTCAGTGACGCGGTGGATCGCAGTATTGCGCAGATCGATTTTCGTCCCTTGGCCGGGCACACCGTCTTCTTCGACACCACTTACTTGAAAACCGTCAAGAACGACAGCTTCGTCAATGCGGATTATGTGATTAGCGGAATGCGACAACAAATCATGGCGGCGGGCTGTTTGATTCAGGAAACGATCAACGACGCCGAGATCGTCATCGAAGGTCGCATCGGCACGCTCGGGATGGATGATCATCGCCTAACCTATGGTGTGCCCGAGAACAACTCACTCGGTGCCGCGGCGTCGTTCATTTCTCCGGCGCCGAGCATGCCTTCGATCCCGGAGATCGCGGTGGCGCGGCGTGAATCGCGTGAGGGGGCGTCCAAAGTGGCGGCGTTCGCGTATGACCGTGCATCTCGTCAAGCCGTCTGGCAATCGGGACTCAGCCGCGCCAACTCGACCGCGCGTGACACCTGGGTGCTCGGTGTCGGTCCCTTCCGCCAGGGCACGATTCGGCGCGAAACCAAGTTCGCCGACGGACGCTTGCTGAAGTTTCGCCGCAAGGAATTGCCACCGCCACCGCTCGTCGACATCAACGGTGTGCCACCGGTCAACTTTGCGACGTCCAACTTGTTTCCATTGTCGGCTCCGGTGGTGGGACCCTTTGACGGTGTCGAACTATCGGGCCCGGCGATCGCCGCAGCTTCGGATTCGACCGGTTCCCCGGAGAACGCGACCCCCATCGCTACGAAACCGAATGACGCGAAGAAGCAATAGAATGCCCTGCGGTGAAGTATGATCCGATGGGCTAGCGGAGGAGTGACGAGATTGAGCTCGGGGAACGTGAACGAAGCGGCAAGGTATGAGCTCATTGATTTCGGCGACGGTCGAAAGCTCGAGTCGCTCGGTGGTTACGTCATCGATCGCCCTTCACCGGCAGCAACAGACACGGTGCGATCTCGCGCCGCAGACTGGTGTCGTGCTGATGCGCGCTTCGATGATGCCGAGCGGCGGTGGCGGATGAGACGGCCTTGGCCCGAGCCGCTCGCGGTTGATTGCGGCAAGTTCACGATGCCGGTGCGACCGACCCCGTTTGGACATATCGGATTATTCCCGGAGCAGCGGGACAATTGGCAGTGGTTATCGAGCGGCATGGCCCAAACGGGTGACGGGGCGCTCAATCTATTCGCTTACACCGGTGCCTCGACGTTGGCGATGGTAACGGCGGGATACGCGGTTGCCCACGTCGATGCGGCCAAGCCGAACGTGACGGCGGCGGGCGAGGCGGCTCACCAGAACGGGTGGGCCGAGCCGCCGATTCGTTTTCTCGTCGACGATGCGGCGAAGTTTGTCTCCCGCGAGCGGCGGCGGGGCCGCGTTTATCACACGATTGCTCTCGATCCGCCCGCTTACGGTCACGGGCCCCAGGGTCGTTCGTGGCGCATCGAACGAGACCTTTGGCCGCTGTTGGAAGATGTCATCGAACTCTTGCCCAAACACCGATTCCGGCTGCTCGTGACCGGGCACTCGCCCCAAGTCGATCATCGGGATGTGGTGCGTTACTTGAAACAGCATCCGTGGCTGGGGTCGATATTCTCCGGGTTGCACGTCACCGCGCGGCGGTCACAATTAACGGACTCCAGCGGCCGACAGCTCGATACCGGTTTCGTGGTGCGCGTGGAACTGACGTTGACCCAATTTAAATGACAAGCCGAATCCCGCATGACAACCGTCCCCAACACTGATCCGCACAACACCATGGATGGCGAGGCATTGCAGTCGCACATCCGTCGGTACCCGCGCGTCGCGGTCGCGTTCTCCGGCGGCGTTGATAGTGCGGTGGTGGCTGCGGCCGCCCACCGGGCGTTGGGGGCTGCCGCGATCGCCATCACGGCGGACTCACCGAGCGTCGCCCGGCACCAGCTCGAGAATGCCCGCCGCGTCGCGATCGAAATCGGCATCGAGCACCGCGTCGTTGCAACGCGCGAACTCGCCAGCGTCGATTATCGCCGCAACGACGGCCAACGATGTTTCTTCTGCAAGCAAACCCTCTACGCTGCGATCCAGCAGGTCCTAGAGGGTCTCAAATGCGACTCGGATTTTACCACCGCGGCGATACTCAGCGGCACCAACGCGGACGATCTTGGAGACCATCGTCCGGGAATCCGCGCCGGCGAGCTTGCCGGCGTGTTGACGCCGCTCGCTGATTTGGGTTTGACCAAGGCTCGCGTGCGTGGAATCGCGGCGGCATGGGGACTATCGGTACGAGACCTACCGGCATCGCCGTGTTTGTCGAGTCGGTTGGCTTATGGAGTCGAAGTCACCGCCGAGCGGCTAGCACGCATCGAAGCCGCGGAACGCTGGTTCGCCGAACGTGGATTCATCGATATTCGAGTGCGATTGCATGCGGACGATCTCGTTAGGCTGGAGATCGATCCGAGCCAATGGGCGAAGCTGACGGTTTCCGGGGCTGCGGCGCAGCTCAGCAGCGAGATGCGGCGACTCGGATTTCGGTATGTCACACTCGATCTCGAAGGTCGGCGCAGCGGCAGCCTCAACGATGTGCTCGTTTCGCTTTCAACTCCATCCAACCCGCTCAAGGGCTGAGCACGCTCAGAAAGTTTCACGCATGTCCGATAGCAACGATGCGAGTTTTAATTCGGCGGTGTCGTCTCGTTACCTCGTCGGTTTGCGACTGGGTGACTACCAGGTGCTGCGTCGTTTGGGGCGCGGCGGGATGGCGGACGTTTACGCCGCCCGGCACCTGACGCTCGGCCGTGATGTGGCGATGAAAGTGTTGCAGCGGCAATTCGCGCTGGACCAGGACTATGTCGAGCGGTTCCGTCGTGAAGCACGTGCTGCGGCGAGCCTGAATCATCCCAACATCGTGCAAGTCTACGATGTCGGCAGCTTCCATTCGCTGCACTACATCACTCAAGAATTGATTGACGGCGAGAATCTCCGCGAGCATCTGCAGCGGCGGGGAACGCTCTCCGCGGACGAGGCGATTGAAGTCATGATCGGCGTCGCGTCGGCTCTCGAGATTGCCGCGGAAGCGGGGATCACGCACCGCGATATTAAGCCCGAAAATATCATGCGTTCGTCGCGGGGGGTGGTGAAAGTGGCGGACTTTGGCTTGGCTCGGCTGGGGCCGGATGCGGGCAAGAGCACCGCCAATTTGACTCAAGCCGGATTGACCCTTGGCACACCTCGCTACATGAGCCCGGAACAAATTCAAGGACGCACCGTCGACGTTCGCAGCGATCTTTATTCACTCGGCGTGACGATGTATCACTTGCTCGCCGGCCGACCGCCGTTCGAGGCTGAGGATGCACTCGCGCTGGCCGTTTTGCATTTGCATGAAACTCCGATGCCACTGGATCGAGCACGCGGTGCGAGCGATTTGCCCGAAGCCGTGATCGCGATCGTTTCAAAATTGATGTGCAAGTCGCCGAGTGATCGTTTTCAATCACCGCGAGAGTTGCTTGACCTCATTCGGGGCGAGAATTCTGGGGCCGCGTTCACGAACGTGGGGACGGCCGCGGCGACCATCCGCTTGCAACGGATCAGCCTCGATGATGCACGGCGTCGGCGTCTCAAACGGGTTCGCATGATGGCGTCGATCCTCTTGCCAATTCTCTGCGCCGCAGGAACGGCGCTGGCGTTCTCGCGCAAGACGCCAGCGAGTGTCAGCCGGATGCTTCGACCGGAGCTCGTCGCTCAAGCGGAATCGATCGAGAGTCAATACTTGGTCGCCGTGCGCCGCAATGATCCGGCAGGCTGGCGAGCGGTGTCGGAATATTTTCCAGCGAGTGAGAGCGGTGTCAATCTCGAGTACCACGCTAAATCTCATTTGCAATTAGCGAGTTGCCTTGCCAAGGCCAACGAACTCGTCGCCGCGGATCGGGTGCTCGGTGACTTACTGGCGGATCCGAAAGTCGATCGCCTCTACCTGGCACTCGCGCTAGCCCAACGATGCTCCGTCCAAGAATTGTTGGGCGGTGGCGAGCCGTTGTCGCGGTCACTGACTCGGTTGCGTTCGCTATACACCGAGCTGAAGGCCAACAATTCAGCCGATGCGGAAATCTTTGAAGACATCGTCTCGGAAAAAGATCGCACCAAGTTGCAACTCGATGGCCCCCAGCGAGCCACCCCGGGAGGTGCCTCGAACGCGTCGTCGACTGAGTCGTGAGCGATCGCATTGCCGGATAAGGGCACGAGAAAAAACGAGGCTGACGTCACAGCTTACCAGCGTCAGCAAACGAGGTTTGGCCAGTCGTCACAATCGTTACGGATCGAGCTGCGGACGACTGTTTATGACGGATCTTCGACTTACAATCCTGTTTGCCAGTGCAATCGACCGATTCAGAACATCACCGGCGAGGGGAAGCAGAGTTGCGGACCCGACGCTTGTTTCAAACGGTCGTCCGCAGTGAATCGTGGTGTGGGATTGCGATTCGTCAGTGGACGATTTTTGGATTGCTCGAAGTTTTGGTTCAGAACGGCGAGGTGACGCATGGGCTGGTCACCTCGCCGTTTTTTTGTACCCGTGCTGAATCGCGGGGCTTTGGGTATTCTAGAAAGCACCTAACGCGTGACGTGCCGCGTGAATTGCCCCAAGATTTGTTGAAGGTGATGGTCCCATCATGTCGTCCGACATTGTACTGGAGTACACGCAGGACTTCGCAACCTCGGTCGGCGAGATCGTCGCGGCAGTGGACGCTTGGTTTTCTCGCGAGCAAGCGGCGATGCCGAATTTAGACGCGTTTGAAGACGCGATCTACATCAAGGGTGCCGACCGAGTGTTGATGTACGGAAATCATATTTACCAGCAATCGTTTTCGCCACGGCGATCGCCCGTGGGACGTCGCGGCGAAGCCTTTCTCGATGCCGGTCTTGCCGCAATGGCGATTAAGTCTGACGAGTTGGTCCTCGGCGGAGCGGAGTCGGTGGAGGTGCGTCACGTGGGCGGTTCAGTGAGTGGTCATGTGTTTGAGCAACTCACTCACAAGGTGCCGATACCCTCGAATGCAGCCGGGGCCGTCATCTTGGGTGTGACGCGGCGATTGGTTCAGCTCGCAGCCAACGACGCGGCGACCCAAAAGTCGTTGGAGACCCAGGCGTCATTGTTCCAAGCATTCTCACGGGACGATAAAGAGCTTTGTCGGTTGTTGGCGATGGGTGAAACGTCCAAGGATATCGCCGAGTCACTTCATTGTTCCACGCGCACCATTGAGAATCGCCGCGCACGGATCATGCAAGCACTGGAACTCAATAAACCGGTCGACATTGTCAAGGTGATGGTCCGCTTCGCGGATCGTGGTTTGATCGAGTTCGAGATTTGACATGGCGGCACGTGTGATTGAAGTGTCGGATCTAGACGATCCACGACTCGCACCGTTTGTCGACGTCCGCCACACGAACCAGACGCGTTACAGCGATCACTTCCTCGCCGAAGGACGATTGATCGTCGAGCGATTGATCGCCAGCGACTACGCGGTCCGATCGATCCTCGTCGAGCGGCATCGCGTGCCCGATTGGATTGATCGGGCTGCGGCAACGACCGAAGTTCTCTCGCTCACGCACGATCGACTCGAACAACTCGTCGGCTTCGATTTCCACCGCGGCATCATCGCGTGCGGATGGCGCAAGGAAATACCGACGGCCGATGCGATCGATTGGCATTGCACGCGGACCGCGATCGCCGTGATCGGCATGACGGAACCCGAGAACTTGGGCAGTCTGCTGCGATCGGCGGCGGCGTTCGGTGTGAACCACGTGCTAATCGGCCCTGGGTCGGCCGATCCACTCGCCCGCCGCGTGTTGCGGGTGAGCATGGCGACGGCGCTCAAGCATCACTTCTACCGCATGCCAGACCCCGTCGCCACCATGCGCGAATGGTCGTCCCGGGGTGACGTTCGCACTTTGGCAACGACGCTCGATTCGTCGGCGGTTTGCATGAGTCAATTCAGGGATGACCATCGGCCGCGGCTACTCGTGATGGGCAACGAGGCGAAGGGTTTGTCGCAGGAGATTTTGGCGGCAGCGAGCGATCGCGTCACGATCCCCATGCAACTCGGTACCGACAGCCTCAATGTGGCTGTCGCGGGCGCGGTGTTTCTTTATGAGTTATCACGTCGGTAGCCACAGCGTGGCGGCGGGCGGGGGCGCCGTCTCCGTTCGGCGACGGGCCTTGATGCGAACGTACGGCGCGACATAGTTGGCACGATGGGCGAAGGTACCTCGCTCGGCGCCAGCCTCATGGTGCTGCGGTTCCACGAGGTCCTCAATCACGAATCCGGAGCGGCACATGCCGCCCACGATCTCTTCCCATCGATGCAGAAATTCCGTCGCGCCGCGTTCACGCAAGCGGCGGCCGGCGGCGGTGG
>JBBSJZ010000323.1:0-7203 GCA_038256795.1 Pirellulales bacterium
GGAATGGCAGCAATCAATCGTTGCGTGATTTCTACCGCGATCTAGCGGCCATCGGAGCCACGGGCGGAAACGTCGGTGGTGGATTCAATCCGTTGTTGGGCCGCGGCGGCGCCGTCGGTTTCCAACCCGTGATTGAGGTCATTCCTGAAGGTGCATTCATGAGTGTGTCGGCAATCATCTCGTCCGATCGACGGTACGTCCGAATCGCGCCGCAACCCTTCTTCTCGCAAATCGGCGAAGTTTCGACCTTCAACTTCGTTTCCGGCGCAACCGGCGGCGGTGGCGCTGGTGGAGCAGGTGGCGGTGCCGGCGGTGGAGCAGGTGGTGGTATTGGCGGCGGGGGCGGTGGTGGTGGCATCGGCAACTAAGGCCACCGTACTTTCGAGCAACGCTGGGTGCGATAAAAGTCCATTGGGATTGCTTGTTAGCGGATGTCGCTATCGGTGTCTCACATGAGTCGCTTTCGGCCTGGCTTGACGTTGCCGAGTCTGCCCGAGACCCGGAAGAACCGCGGCTTTGCCGCGGTGCTGGCCTCGGAGAGACTGACCTCTGTGGCTCAAACGAGAAGCCATCGAGAGCTTCGCCTTCAAGTGCAAATGAAACTCGTACTACATTTCGTCACTTAAGCTTGCTGGGGTCGTTTTCACGGATTAGTGTGGGATTACTACGATCTCGATCTAACAAAACATTTCCCAGTTTGACGAAGTTCTCCCGGAGTTCTCGCGGTGTCATTACAACGAACCTCATTTGCCGTTCTGCTTTTTTGTGGACTGAGCTCAGTCGGAATACAAGGCTCCGGTGGCGAGGTTGCCGTTCGTTGGGTTGCGATCAATCGCGCGGACCAAGTACCGCAATTGCCTGCGGACAACATCGCCAGGTTCACGGCCGAATCTCGTCAAGTCTCGGTCTCGCTCGATATGCTCGGCTCGGCAGACGGAAGTACTTCACTGGCCGGAACGAACGTGACCGTCGTTGACTCGCTCGGGGCCACTCGCGAATTCACCGCCAACGCGAACGGCGTGATCACGATCGACGAAGTCAGTGCGGGGCCGCATGCAATTGTGGCATCGACGGATAACGCTCACGGGGCGTCGCTGTTTGTCTTTGAACCATCGGGACAAGATGCGATCGGCGCCGAATTGATTTCGCCCCAACCGGCCCGCATGACGCTGATGAGCATTTCTGGCGAAGGCCTGATGCCTCTCATCGACGACTACTTGACGGTTACCGATTCGTCTCCATTCGCTGACGACGATCGAGAGGCGACTTTACCAACCGGCTCATCATTCGGATACCAAGTCGAAATTGGCCCCAATGGCGAGCTCAACGGCCAAGTGACGACGATCGCTGCTGGTGATCGCACGCTCGCGGGAGTGACGATTGTGATTTTGAAAAATGGCCAACCCGTCGCACGCGATGTCACGGATGTCGATGGTCGTTTTGCGATGAAGGGTGTACGTCCCGGTGTTCATGGTTTGGTGGCTGCCGGTCCGGCGGGCTACGCGGCCTTCGCCTTCGACGCCGTCTCGAGTGATTCGGTGACGCGTCGCGGTGACGACTCGCCTTACCGCTTGGTGAGCACCATGATGGCCCCGGCGACGACGCTACCCGTCGCGCTGATTCCTTCGTCGTTCGTGCCAGCCGTCGTTAATTCGATCCAAGATGATTACCCGGCCGTGAGCAAAAATTCGGTGATCGCCAAAGCGAAAGCTGCGAATGCGGCCGCCGCTGGCAATGCGTCAGCGTCGCCGTCCAATCTCTCGGCGATTTCATCAGGCGCTGGTTCATCGGGCGCTGGCATGAACCAGCCCTTCGGAGCCATGGCGGGTGGCGCCGGAGGAGGCGGCGGTTCAGCCGGATTTGGCGGTGGGGGACTCGGCGGAATCGGGGCCTTGGGTGCCATCGGCGCCGTGGTCGCCGGTGTTGCCATCAACAACGACAACGATCGCAAGATCAGTGTCCCAGGCACCGTCATTTCGCCGTCATCGTAAACGAAGACGAACTGCCGTGACTACCGTTTACTCGCTTCGCCAGTGATGGGATCGACCGATGAGCTGTTCCAAGTCGAAGAAGTAATTCGGGTACGTCTTGACCGTACAAGCGGGATCTTCGATCTTGACGCCAGGCATTCGTAATCCGGCGAGAGACAAACTCATCGCCATGCGGTGGTCATGATAGGTGGCCAAGCTGGCTCCCGAAAAGTTGGCAAAATCCTGGGGCGGCACGATCGTCATTCCGTCGTCGTGCTCATTGATTCGGGCACCGAGCCGTCGCAACTCTCTCGCCAAATCGCCGATGCGATCGGTTTCCTTGAACCGATTGTGCGCGACACCTCGGACGCGACTGGGGCCCTGGGCGAATAGGGCGACGACGGCAAACGTCTGCACCGTGTCGCTGATAAAATTCATATCAACGTCGACACCGCGCAAGCCTCGCCCGGTGACCGTGATTCCCTCCGTTTGGTAGTCGACTTCGCAGCCCATTTGGGCGAGCACATCGCAAAACCTCACATCGCCTTGCATCGCATTGCGGGATAAACCTTCGACCCTAACGCTGCCACCGGTGATCGCGGCTGCACCCCAGAAGTAACTCGCCGCCGAAGCGTCCGGTTCGATCTCGTACCGAGTCGCTGCGTAATGGCCCGCCGCGATCGTGTAGGCGGTATTGTGCTGGCCGCTCTCTTGGCATTCAACGCTGGCGCCGAATGATTCCATCACCTTCGCCGTCATCTCGACGTACGGCTTGGACACGAGCTCGCCATCGACTTCGATCCGAGTGGTTTGACCGCTGATCGGCGCAGCCATCATCAAACCGCTGAGGTACTGGCTGCTCACGTTGCCGCGAACACGGATCACGCCCTCGCGCCAACCTTCGCTGGCAATTTCCACCGGCGGACAACCACCGAGCGAGATTGCTTCAATCGTACCCTTGAGCACCGGTTGGATCGCATTCGTCAAATCGCCGATCGGTCGCTCGTGCATCCGTGGCACGCCATGCAGCCGGTAACGCCCACCCGCGGCTGATAATGCGGCGGTGAGAAAGCGGATCGTCGTGCCGCTATTGGCGATAAATAGTTCTAAGGTGCCGTCCGTCGGTGAAGCGTGCGAACCGGCGACCCCGTTCACGGTCAACGTTCGGCCCTGGTTGAATGCGACGACGCTAGCGCCGACTTTCCGCAGCGCCTCGATCATCACTTCCGTGTCTTCGCTGTGCAGCGCGCCGTCCAGCGTCGATTGTCCGCGCGCGAACATCGCGCACAACAGGGCTCGATTGGTCAGACTCTTGCTGCCCGGAGGCCGAATCGATCCATGAACAGGCCCACCTGGGATGATTTCGACGGTGGCAACAGGATTCGGTTCAGTCTCTAGGTCAGTCATTCGTCACTGGGTCGATCGCAAAAACAGCGAATTGAGCTCTCGCTGGAGTCCATTAAACCGCCATCGACGATTCGGGCGTCGGTAACACGAGGGCTCCGACGATCATCGAGGCGAGGGTGACGGTATGAATCAACCAATGTTGGTCACTCATCACCACGGTATGCAGGGTCACCAATGTAACCACGACGAGGCTGGCGAAAAACTGGCGTTCGGCAAACTTGCGGGTTTCTCCGCTTGTCAGCCGCGTGGCCATCAGCGTCGCGCCACCCAGCAGGGGAAACAAAAACGTCGACATTACCGTGAAAAATTGGCCCAGATCCATTCGACACACTCCTTGGTCGCCCAGAGATAAGACTTCGAAAACGTGAGAAGAGAGGTTCAATGGTAGCCAACCGTCCCTGGTCGCTCCATTCCCTCCGGTGCACCACGTTATGTCAGTCCAGCCGGGATCGAGTGAAGATCGACTTGAGCGAAAGTTCGAAAATTCCGCAAGATAATTGGCGTTTACCCTTACCGGTTCTCTGGCCTAGACTCGCGACCGCACCGTCAAGGGAAATTGATCCTCCCGCGGGGATCGCACCGCTCGCCGAAGGAACGGCCATGTATCGTTGGTTACTTTGTTTTCGATATCTGCGCACTCGGTACATCGCGTTGGCATCGATCATTAGCGTCACGCTCGGTGTCGCCACGATGATCGTCGTCAACAGCGTCATGGCGGGCTTCTCCGCCGAGATGCACGAACGATTGCATGGCCTCGCTTCGGATATTCTGATTGAATGCTACGCTAGCGGCGGGATGCCAGATCCCGATGCTCACCTCCGCGAAATCAATGAGATTTGTGGAGACAAAATCGCAGGCAGCTCCGTGAGCGTCCACGTGCCCGGTATGCTAGGCATCGACTTCAACGGCCAACTCATGACCCGTCACGTCAACCTGGTCGGCATCGACCCCAAAACTTACGACACGGTCAGCCACTTCGGACGTTACCTACTTCACCCCGATAATAAAAAACAGGTCGACTTCCTGCTTCGCGAGAAAGGTTTCGGACCAGAACGCGACGGATTTCCCAACTCGGGCTGGGAATACCGACGCCAAAAGGTCGCCTACAACCGGGCGTTAGAAGCCGAGCACACGCGTCGGCGGTCGTTGATCGCTCCGCCCACTCCGAAAGTTGCCGAAGACTCCAACGCGAGCGATAGCGAAGGGCCCTCGTTCGCGCCGAGTCTGTCCGCCGAGCTTCTGCAGAGCGAGATCGGCTTGAGCTCCAATGAGTTCGACCCGGCGACGGAGCAATTTCCCGGCATCGTGCTCGGCATCTCGACGTGCACGACGCGGATGCGAGACGACGACAACCAAGTTCGTGACCACTTCTATTGTCGGCCCGGTGATGACGTGCGGATGATGTTTCCGAACGCCGGAGATGACACCAAGGTCGTCAACCAGAAGTTTACGGTCGTCGACATGTATGAATCGGGGATGAGCGAGTACGACAGCACGTTCGCGTTCGTGTCCCTCGATCGCTTGCAAGATTTTCGCGGCATGGTCGATCCGGCGACGGGAACGCGAAGCATCACGACGATCCAGTTGAAACTCAACGACGGTGCGGATTTGAACGAAGTTCGCGATGAACTGCGTCGGCGATTTCCGCCGGAACTCTACGCTTACAACATCCAAACGTGGCGTGACATGCAGGGACCGCTGCTCGCCGCGGTGCGACTCGAAACCACGATCCTCAACATCCTGCTGTTCTTGATCATCGCGGTCGCTGGCTTTGGCATCTTAGCCACGTTCTTCATGATCGTCGTCGAAAAGACTCGCGACATCGGCACCTTGAAAGCGCTCGGCGCTTCGGGCACCGGTGTGATGAGTATCTTCCTCAGCTACGGATTGCTGCTCGGTGTCGTTGGTAGTGGTGTAGGACTCGTCGGTGGTCTGGTGTTCATCCATTACATCAATCAAATCGCAACGGGAATCGAATGGTTCACCGGCCAAGAAGTGTTTGACCCCACGGTCTACTACTTCACCGAGATCCCCACGATCGTCGATGTGTTCACGCTTTCATGGGTGGTCGCCGGGGCCGTCACGATCGCCGCGACCGCGAGCGTCCTACCAGCGCTGCGGGCCGCCCGAATGCACCCGGTTCGCGCCCTGAGATTCGAGTGATTCCATCTTCAACCCATCCGCCTTCAACCCATCCGCCTTCAATCCACTGACCTTCCCATGAATCGCCACTCCAGCGACGTTTTGCTTCGCACTGTCGATCTTTACAAGAGTTACCACAAGGACCAAGTGGAAGTGCCGGTGCTACGTGGCATCAACGTCGAGATTAATCGAGGTGTCGTTTCGGCGCTGGTCGGTCGCAGCGGAAGCGGCAAGAGCACCCTGATGCACTTGATGGCCACGCTCGATCGACCCGATCGCGGCGAAGTTCACTTCTGCGGTCGTCGCATCGACAATGCCTCACGCGCCCAGCGCGACGCCTATCGCAATCAAGACGTCGGCATCATCTTCCAGTTCTATCACCTACTGCCGGAGCTTTCGGCCATCGAAAACGTGCTGGCACCGATGATGATCTCGCGTTCGGCATGGAGCTACTTTCGACACCGCAAGGAAGCCCGGTTGCGCGCCGAAGCGATGCTCGATCGCGTCGGGCTATTGCATCGTGCCAAGCACAAACCGAGCGAGATGAGCGGTGGCGAAATGCAGCGTGCTGCGATCGCACGGGCATTGATGACCGATCCACAATTACTGTTGGCGGACGAACCGACCGGCAACCTCGATACCGAGACCGGACAATCGATCCTGATGCTGCTCGAGGAGCTCAATCGCGAAGACGATTTAACGATCGTGATGATCACGCATGACGACTCGATCGCCCGGCAAGCGGACATTTGCTACCGGATGCAAGACGGCCAACTCGACTCCCAGCCCGCATTGTTTCAAGTCGCCTGAATGACGACGTCTTCGAAGTCGCCGCAACTTCACTTCGACGCTGGAATATCGCTACCAACCGAATGTTCATGACCGATTGCTAGCTTAGTGGAGTTTTGATCGCGATCGAGCCGATTCAATTCTTTGTTCACCCAATCCAACTCCCAGGTTTGGGGCGACTCAGAGAATGCAAACTCGGTCCGCCGATCGCGACACCTCCCACCCGTCGCTGAGGCACTTCGACCCGAGCGCCGTGTTTCGTTTGAGCTTTGCCCCGGCACCTTTCGTGGCGAGGCATCTATGTCGCACAATGAAGTCTATACGGACTCCGAAACTGAATCCCTTCCCGCGATGATGCGAGCCGCGAGCGGGCCCAAGACTCGGCGCACTACCGCCGCGCAATCGCCGCTCGAAACGTACCTCCGCGAGATCAACGAGACATCGCTGCTGACCGCGCAGCAAGAACTCGAGCTCGCCGATCGCATCGCCAAGGGCGATGCTCTGGCCCGTGACCAAATGGTCCGCGCCAACCTCCGCCTCGTCGTCAACATTGCCCGTGGCTATTCCGGCAAAGGTCTCGGGCTGCAGGACTTGATCGAGGAAGGCAACCTCGGCTTGCTCCGCGCCGTCGAGGGCTTCGATCCGACCGTCGGCACACGCTTCAGCACCTATGCGAGCTATTGGATCAAACAATCCATCAAGCGTTCGCTGATCAACAGCGCAAAAACGATTCGCATCCCTGCGTACATGGTCGAACTGCTGAGCAAGTGGCGCCGTGCCACCGCGCGGCTGACCGAGGAACTCGGTCGCACCCCGACCAACGAAGAAGTCGCTCGCGTGTTGGGCTTGCCCAAGAAGAAGTTGCCGATCATTCGTAAAGCGATCCGCATTAGCA
>JBBSJZ010000324.1:0-7199 GCA_038256795.1 Pirellulales bacterium
CAGGTTCGTCCCGGACACACGGATTTGGTGAAGTTCCATCAATCCGCTGGATTCGTCGATGTTCGCGGCGGCGGTCGATCGAGTTACAGAGCCACGATCACCGATGTCATCGGTGGCTCCATCGCCAGGATTTTGTTGCAAGAGAAATTCGGCACCGTCATCCTTTCATCCATTTGTCAGGTGGGACCGCTGAAGGCAAAACACAGTCTGTCTCAACACTTTGAGCAATTGCTTCTCAGTCGCGGGGGTGTCGCCGTCAGCCTCGACGAGATTAGCCAAGCCGAGGCGAAATTGGAGTCCGCCGAGATCCATTCGATCGATAGCGAGTTCGCCGCAGCGGCCGGTGAACTGATCAAGGAAACTCGCAAGCGAGGCGACTCGCTCGGAGCCGCCGTCGAAGTCGTGGCGCTGCACGTCCCGCCGCTGTTGGGTGATCCTCTTTACCAAAGTCTCAAGGCGCGGATCATGGGCACGCTCGGTGGGCTCAACGCGGTCCAATCCTGTGAAGTCGGCTCGGGGGTCGCCGTCATTGAACGCAAGGGCAGCCAGAATAACGATCCGATTCGCTCCGGCGGCTACGTCGGCAACACGCATGGCGGACTCATTGGCGGCATCACGACGGGCATGCCGCTCGTGTTCCGCGTCGGACTCAAGCCCACGTCGACGATCAATCAACCGCAGCAATCCGTCCGCAAGAATCTAGAAGAGATCGATTTTGAACTCGAGAAAGGCCGTCACGATCCGTGCGTGGGTGTCCGCGCGGGCGTGACACTCGAATCCCGCGTGGCGATCGAATTGCTCAACGCCGCACTGTCGCACCAAGCCCGAAAACTCGGCTCGGACTTATCAAAGTTGTTTTGACGCGGGCGTTCTATCCGCTAAGATCGATGTCAAGGAAGGATTGGTCATGAACTCATTATCGCTCAAACTCATTGGCATCGTGCTGCTCGCGTGCTGCACCGGAATCTTCGCTTCCCAAGTTTCCGTCGCCGCGACCACGGACGCGCGACTGGTCAAGATTCTTAGCGGCAAGAACGAAGCGGTGCGAATGAAAGCACTGGCGACGATAGAGAACACACCCGGTAAGGCGCTCGATTCGTTGACATCGCTATGCGCCGCCGCTCGCTCGCATTGCGACGAAACCGGTGTTGATGAGATAGTCCGACCCAGCACGATGGAGCTACTTTACCTCGTCGGATCGACACGTGTGCCCGAGGCGATGACGGTGCTCGTCGAGATGCTCGATGCGCAAAGTGAGGGCATCGCCATCGTCGCCGCCGACGCTTTGGGCAAGAACGAATTCATCGCTTCGATCGATGATCTCAAACGACAAATCGATCGCGATGAGTTCGAATCGAGCTACGGGTTCCGTTTCAATCTCGTCCGCGCGCTCGCTCGAATGCAGGACGCTGCCGCGTGGGAGTTTCTCGCGGAGCTTCGCGATGATCTCGATGGTCAATTACGGTTCGAGATCGACAAGTTGCTTAAAGAAGTCAATGAAGCGGATTTCCGTGGTGACAAGGATCGGTTGCAGGCTTGGCAAACCAAGAGCTCGCCCCAAATCACCTTGAAACCCGCTGGCTTCGAATCCGAATCCCGTCAACGATTGAAGCTCGTACCGACTCGGAATTACTACGGGATCGAAATCGAAGCCAAACGGATGATGTTCATCATCGATCACTCGGGAAGCATGAGTGATACCGTCGCTGGCTATTCGCGTTTGGATCGTGCCAAAATAGAACTGATTCGCACCGTCAAAGAATTGCCGAGTGACTCTGAGTTCGCGATCACGTTCTACAGCGATGATGTGCGTCCTTGGCAAAGCGAACTACTCGAGGCAACGGACATCAACAAGCAAAAGGCGATTACCGCGATCCAACAGTTGATGCCTGGCGGCTGGACGAATACTTACGGAGCGCTGCGTCGCTCGATGCTATTTGACAGCCAGCTCGAGGCTGTTTTCTTGCTGACCGATGGCAAGCCCACCTGCGGCGACATCGTCGCTCCCCAAGCGATCATCAACGACATCGTGCATCGCAATCGATTTCGACACTTGAAGATCAATACGATCGGCATCGCGGTTGACGGGTCGATGCAGCAGTTTTTGAAACTGCTCGCCGAAAGCACGGCGGGCGAGTTTCGGCAAGCCGAGTGATGCTTAGGCGAGCGTCAGTTTCATTGGCACCCTCTCCCTCAACGCTTCGCTGGGGCGATGTGTTTCATGACCGCTATGACCATGGCCAAGTCGGTGACCCGCCGGTACCGGGGCGAAATGAAGCGTATCCCGTTTGTTGCAGCCCAGGGTCCGCTGAGTTAACGCGATCGATGGCGACGTGAATCGCTGTGCAGAAACTTAAGGCAGAAACGGGCCGAGATGATCGACGTCAAGTGGCGCCAAGGGGATATGCGTGTTGAGATGCGATCGTCCGCTGGCTGTTTTCTGACTTGAGCGTGCGCTGACGCTCGAGCGGTAATGATTGCCGACAAGAACGTGAAGACCGCTAGTTGATATCCCGGCAGCAACGGATCAGAACGCTTCGAATCCTCAGTCGCCATGGAATCGATTGACGTCAAGTTTTGATCGCTCGATACTTCTTGCATGCGAATCAAGTGGCCACCACTACGATGGCTTACGGTGGCAACCGATGACATCACTGCAGTGTTCGTTACGCCAACTAAAGCAGGCGACGAAAATCGAATGGGTGTTTCGTTCGAAAGGTCATCACTTGCATCATTCATCGCTTTCACTAAGTGCGAATCGACGGGGCTTTCGCGAGGCAGGTTGCCAACTCCAGGCAATTGATTTTCACCAAAACCTAGCTTGGAGGTCGCGGGACGCTCACTACGATCTTCACGTGATTGTGCCGTTAGGCTGGGTTGCAGCAGCGTCATGGCCATGAAGGTGTCGTGCCGGATCTCGCTGGCAAGTGGCTGACTTGATAACGACGGGTCATTCGCGTCCAGCTCATGCACTGGCGATGCAAAGTACTCAAAGTTGTCGGATCGCAATCGGCTCGCCGCAATTACTTCTGGACTTGCAAGGCTCCGTTTGGCGACCGTGTCGTTGTCAAGGAATGCAGGGGAATTGATAAGTGGCGATGCTGAACGCGTGTCACTTGGCGAATCCGTCGCTGGTGATGGCTGTGCCTTCACTTCACCGTCGTCAGGATGGGCGCCAGTTGTCAGCTCGTTTCCCGCGTCCACCACGTGAGTGTCATCATCGTCAGTCTTGGTCTCTTCTTTCGGGACTTGGTTTTGTCCATCATCGTTGCCGCCCTGGTTTTTTTCGTCGCTTGGAAGCGTTGCTTCATTCTCCTGTGACAACCAACCTTCGTCGTGAACGAAGATCGCATCCGCGTTTTCCAGGTTCGGATTCGCGGTCTCGCGAGGAAGTGCCACGGGTGTGTGCCTACCACCACTCGCCAAGGCCTGCGCCACCTGCTCGGTGTCACTCGGGTTCGCGTTGCCCGGGTTGTCGATGGCGTAGGAACCGATGTTAGTGACACCAGCCAACAACGTGCGACATTCCAGCTGCTCAAAAACGATACCGGTCGATCGCTGGCGACGCTCCAATTTTCTGCGGGAGCTGGTGTTATGAAAAATCATTGGGGCACTCCATTTCGCCTCCTACCGCTATGTCCACCCAAGACAAGGGGTGGTGCAGGTTGCCGAGCGACGCAGGCGGCAGGACGCTCGAACGCTGATTGATCTGACGCAACACCTGATCAAGAAGTTCGCGGTGAAGCTCGAGGTATTGACGGTAACCTTGATTGAACGGTGCCTGGCGAACGGCTTGTGACTGCAAGTCCATCGCATCCGTCAATCGCTGGAGCGCGATGTCAACTTCGCCTCGATTCATCGACAAGACGCCCAGGTTGTGAATCACACCCGCAAGTCGACTGAGCAATTGGGGGCGTGTAGCGCCGACGGCCAGGCTTTCGCGAAACACCGACTCCGCTTTTAGAAAAGCTGTCTGTGCGCTTTTGGCATCCTGTTGGCTCCAGAGCAACTGTCCGTGGTTGTTATGGGTGATCGCCAGTTGTTGACGAACGGTATCGTCATCGGGGCGGTTTGCTAACGCACCCGAGAAGGATTCAATCGCTGCCAGCGCTAGGGAGACCGCTTCATCGTAATTCTGCTGCCGTCCCAATAAGGTGGCTAAATTGTTTCGCGCCACCGCGAGCTGGCATGGAATCGATAGACCATGCACATGCCTGGCTCCGTGCGATGAGGTCGAAGCTGTCTTTTCGGATTGCAAATCGACGATGGTTTGACGAAGCAATTCCTCAGCGCGATCAGGCTCCGTTTCAAGTAAGGTTGCGACCAAGGTGTTGCGACATTCGACTTGTTGCTGCCAAGCGACTTGGTCGTTCGGATCAGCAAGTAGTTGGGTCGCAAGCCGATCCAGTGCATGCTGCAATCTTGCTGATGCTTCGGACTTCTCGCCGCACTCCAGCAACAGGCTGCCGAGATTGGTCTGCGTCGCTGCCCACTCCGAGACAATCTCTAGATCTTCGCTCTCGGAAGCCATCGCGTTCATTTGTAATTCGCTGGCCTTGCGATACGCCGTCAGGGCTTCCGAATAACTGCCATTTTCTTTGTTGAGTGCCGCCAAGTTGTGGAAACATAGCGCAAGATCAGCTTGCAAGCGAGAGTCGCCGGGCGTGACAGGAATGAGACTCTCAAAGATTGAAATCGCGGTGCGGTAGGATCCCTCGGCCTGTTTCGTCTGGGCAAGCCTTGATTGGACGACACCAAGGCGATAATGCACCTTCGCTAATTCATCTTTCAAGTCGGCATCATTGGTGGCATAGCGTAGGAAGTCGCTGTAATATTGCTGCGCTTCCAGCAATAGGTCACGCCGCAGGGCATCACCGCCCGGTAGCTCCGCTAGTTGATCTGCCATCAATCCACCGAAGCGATCGACGACGGCATGAGCTTGATGCAAATGATGGGTGGCCCGCCGGGTCGCCAGGTCTCGTTCGGTGCTACGCTGGGAGATCAATGCTGTCGCGACGCTAAGCCCAGCAACCAAAGTGATTGACGTGAAGAGCACACCAAGCACTAGGCCTCGGCGTCGCATCGCCCAGTTGAACGCCAAATCGATGATTGTTGGACGACGCGCTAATGTGGGTCGTCCGTCGAGGAACCGACGCAGGTCATCGGCAAATTCACCTGCCGTCGCATAGCGTTCGTGCTTTGACTTGGCGATCGACTTGAGGATCACCGTTTCCAGATCAGTGGCGATGACCGGATTGAGGCGACGAGGGGATATGGGGTCTTCACGCTCTACCAATCGCAGTAGTTGCTCACGATTGTCGCCGGTAAATGCGGGTTGCAGCGTGAGCAATTCATACAATGTTATGCCGAGTGAATAGATGTCCGTGCGATGATCCACTTCCTGCGAACGCCCCGAGATTTGTTCGGGACTCATGTAGCGGGCCGTACCCATGACATTGCCTTCAGCGGTCAGGTTGCCAGTGCCACGGCAACGGGCAAGCCCGAAGTCAGCCACCCAGACTTTACCAGCATGGTCGATCAGCAAATTGGACGGCTTGATGTCGCGATGGACCACGCCCTGCTGGTGCGCGTAGTCCAACGCATCGGCGACCGTGGCAACCAACTCGACGGTATCACGAATCGCATCACGATTGGCGAGTGAATTGATGGTGCTTGCGGTCGCCCTTGGTGCCACCTGCGTGGATTGATTCGCGCGCAGTAGCGAAGCCTTGTCGGGTGTTACGTGTCGCTCTCGACTCTGATCCACGGGCGTCACCGAAGTCATCGTCGTCGCGTTGCGAATCGCTGGGTCGTGATCTTGAAATTCTACTGCCGGTTGCGGCAGCGGCTGCGGCTTGGAAGGCTGCTTCGTCATCATTGCCGACAGCGTTTGCTCCAATGTTTGTCCATTGATGAGCTGCATGCTGTAGTAATGAACTCCACGCTCGCAACCCACCGCGAAAACCGGGACGATATGTGGGTGATGCAGCGACGCAGCCGCTTGGGCTTCATTGCGAAATCGGGCAACTTGTTGCTGATCTAAAACCGCAGCAAACGGCAGGACTTTCAAGGCAACGCTGCGGCGGAGTGATAGCTGAGTCGCTTCATAGACGATGCCCATGCCGCCGCGACCGATCTCGTGGTGAATCTTGTAATCGCCCAGCAAGGTCGACAGCGGCGTTGTCTCAGCCGCCGGTTGATGTGACTTGGCTGCCGAGCGATGGGGCGAATCCGAACGGAATCGCGATTTCGCATGGCAAAGCATTCGTAGACTCTCAATGTGTCCGCCCATCATTCTCATTAAATCGGGATGATTCGTTAACACTTGATCGGCTTCGTCTTCGTTGCCGTTCTCGAGGGCACATGCGTACTCATCAAGCCGCTCGGCCAGAGCCATTTGCGCACGAGTTGAAAGCGACTTCCAATCCGGCTCAGCGACGCTCGCTTGGGGAGGTTGTAGCGTGGTGGCGGAAATTTGATTCATATCGACACTTCCATTTGCTCTCGCAGCTTTTCAATGGCGCGCAACCAGAGCATTCGAGTTGCCCCGGAGGTGCGCTGCATGCGCCGCGCGACTTCTTGAAACGACAGCCCATCGAGGTGCCGTAACGCAATGACTTCACGGTATTCCGTAGGCAGTTGCGCAATGGCGTTGGACATGTTGACTAGTAGCTCTTGGTGCTCGACTTCTGAAGCAGGCCCCCGCCCCTTCGCCTTCAAGATTGACGACAACCGTAAATGGGACTGGTTCACGGAATCAGCCAACTCGTCGATCGGACGCTCGCGGCGGATGTCGCGCTTAGCCGCCATGAACTGCATCTCGACTTGCCGCCCGAGATTGTGAACGAAGATCTTTCTCAACCAACCGGTGAACTCGAGTGTCGTCGTCCCCGCGAACTTCTCAAAGTCACGATGGGCCTCCAGCAGTGTTTCCTGGACCAAATCCGTTGCCGATAGCCGCCGACGGAGTCGCTCGTCGAACTGTGAACGGGCGATCGCGTTGAGATACCCGGTGTAACGAGCCAGCAATGCTTCTCGACTCGCCCGATCGCCTGCTTTGGCGAGGTTGAGCAAGTGATTCGTTTGGCATTCGAGGGATTGGGTCTATGTATTATATAACTTACGCCATTGAAAAGGGTTTACCTGCCGAGTACAGTCAAAGACTTGCAGTGATTGTCTATGCGACAGTGGTTGCTTCA
>JBBSJZ010000325.1:0-7180 GCA_038256795.1 Pirellulales bacterium
AGCCTTAAACGGAATCGATGTTTTGATGACGACGTCCTCATCATCCTCAACACTCGGTTTGTTCACAAACCGCTCGACATCACCCGGTTCCATGGGCATCGGCTTGCCCGCTGCGCCCGTGAAATCGCTGATGCCGCCCGTCTCGCGCACCAGAAACCACGTGTCGTCATTGATCGACATGAAGACCATGATGTATCCGGGCAACAGCTTCCGTTTGCTGATGCGGCGTTTTCCATCACGAGTGAAAGTGGCCACGTCTTCGGTGGGAACCACGATCTCGCCGAAGTATTCTTCCATCCCTTCCATCTTGACCCGCTTGCGCAACGAATCCGCGATGGAATCTTCGCGATTGAACGCGACCTTGAGGATGTACCAATCCATCGGCGGTGCGTCTTCCACGGTGTCGACCGCGGGTGCCTTGGACGCCGCGCTCTTGACTGGCGCCGGCTCTTCGTCGTGATGATCATCATGCGACGACGCACCCGTATCGACATCGTCGTCGGTGGCCATCACTTGGTCTTTGAGATCATCAGGATCATTCACAGTATCAAAATCCGAAAGTCAGTTGACGGGTTGAAGTTAGCGGTGCTTGCAGGGCGAGTGCAGCCCAACACCGGCGCGAGCTAGCTTAGCTCGTGACGCCCAGGAAGTTAAAAATGAACTGCCACAACACGTCGAAGCCAAACAGTGTGATCGCTAGGAAGAAAATTGTGAAGATGACAACAATGGAAGCTCGGATCAATTCGTCCTTGCTGGGCCAGGTCACCTTATTCATTTCCGCTTCGACCGCGATCAAAAAGTCCGCAAAGCGGGGCCAATTGACCAAGCGGAAGCCGAACCAAAGCCCGGCGGCGAGCACAACCGCGGGGATCAATTTATCGATGTAAGGCGTCGCAAGCGAGCCGCTCAGCGTGGCCAGCAACCGCCAGCACCCGAAAGCGACGATCACCCAAATCGCGAGCGCCGTCAATTGCCGAACGATCCGCCCCTGGGTCGGCTTGTACACCTTGGAGTGGAACAATTCGGATGACAGCGACGCGCCCTGTGATCCGGCTAATTCTTGAGACACCTGGAAACTCCTTGAAAATCCCTTGAAAACCAAGCAGGGGCGGCGGGAGTCGAACTCGCAACCGCCGGTTTTGGAAACCGGTGCTCTGCCAATTGAGCTACACCCCTGGAACGTATCGCGTTTACCAACAAAAGCCAATGACCAACGAGGACAAGGAACTGTCTCGTTGGCCATGGCTTGTTTTAGCTCATCCGATTCGTCAACTACTCGACGATTTTTGTCACAACGCCTGAGCCGACCGTACGGCCACCTTCACGAATCGCGAAACGGACGCCGTCATCCATCGCGATCGGCTTGTGCAACTCGACAGTTACCTTGACGTTATCGCCAGGCATGCACATTTCTGCATCGACGAGGTTCGCGGTGCCGGTCACGTCGGTCGTGCGGAAGTAGAACTGTGGACGGTAGCCCGAGAAGAACGGCGTGTGACGGCCGCCTTCATCTTTGCTCAAGCAATAAACTTCAGCCTCGAACTTGGTGTGCGGGTGAATGCTCTTTGGCTTCGCCAACACTTGACCCCGTTGAATGTCCTCGCGCTTCACACCGCGGAGCAAGCAACCGACGTTGTCGCCAGCCTTGCCTTCGGTCATTTCCTTGCGGAACATTTCGACGCCGGTGCAAATCGTCTTCACGGGTGCAGCGGACAAGCCGATGATCTCGACTTCCTCGCCGACCTTGACGATCCCACGCTCGATCCGACCCGTCGCAACCGTTCCCCGACCTTCGATCGAGAACACGTCCTCGATCGCCATCAGGAATGGCTTGTCTTCTTCTCGGGTTGGCTCAGGAATGTTCGCATCGAGCGCGTCCATCAGATCGCTGATGCACTTGCTGGCGACTGGGTCCGACGGGTTGTTGTAAGCAGGCAGTGACGAACCGCGGACGACCGGAAGGTCATCGCCAGGGAAGTCGTACTTGCTCAACAATTCGCGAACTTCGAGTTCGACGAGTTCCAACAACTCTTCGTCGTCGACTAAGTCACACTTGTTGAGGTAGGCCACGATGTAAGGCACACCGACCTGGCGAGCCAGGAGGACGTGTTCCTTCGTTTGTGGCATCGGGCCGTCGGCAGCGGACACGACCAAAATCGCTCCGTCCATCTGGGCGGCACCGGTGATCATGTTCTTGATAAAGTCGGCGTGCCCGGGGCAGTCGATGTGTGCGTAGTGACGATTCGCAGTCTCGTACTCGACGTGAGCCACGGCAATCGTGACGGTCTTGGTCGAGTCACGGACGGTACCGCCCTTCGCGATTTCTGCGTAACCCTTCGCCTTGGCAAGACCCTTGGCGGCTTGCACAGCGAGAATTGCACCGGTTGTGGTTGTTTTTCCATGGTCAATGTGGCCGATAGTACCGACATTGACGTGTGGCTTGGTCCGAACAAATGCTTCTTTGGCCATTTCTAATTTACCTGCACCTGACCGTGCTATGACTGCGGTTGGAGATACGCTCCCCACAGCTCCGACTATCGATGGCCGCGTTCACACCCGCGGAGGTTCACCGATCGCCCGAAAGCGTTGGTCTTACTCGATCTACAAGAATCGAACACTGAAATTGTCACACCCCACCGTGGGACGCGATCTCAAAAAAAATTATCCCGGATCACTGAGTGCTGGTCGCCGGTCGATCGACCGATGAACCCATCTACCCAGCCGTCGTGCCGAAGCACGCGCCAGATCACGAAGCCCTAAGTTGTGGCGAACTTCGTCCGTTCTTGCAATTGGCAATGCCTCAAAATTGCAGAACACCAACTTCAAAAGCTGCTGGTGGGAATTGAACCCACGACCTCATCCTTACCAAGGAGGCGCTCTACCCCTGAGCTACAGCAGCAAGAAAGCGGGTGAAGGGAATCGAACCCTCGTATTCAGCTTGGAAGGCTGCTGCTCTACCATTGAGCTACACCCGCACATGCAAATGTTGAAGTCAGATTGTTGATTGGCATGGCCAGCGACCGGACAATCCTCCATCGACAATCGCAACTCTTCAATTCCAGTGGGGGCTACAGGATTCGAACCTGTGTAGACATAGTCAGCGGATTTACAGTCCGCCCCCTTTAACCACTCGGGCAAACCCCCATTTTTACGACTCAATCAAACTCTGTTCGGCAACGACCTCAACATCACACACTCGATTCCCGGCTCACTTTTCTTGTCAGCTTGCTCTGACACACTCGCTCGCGAAGCCAACGGAGGGACTCGAACCCCCGACCGGCTGATTACAAATCAGCAGCTCTACCAACTGAGCTACGTTGGCGTGATCTTCTCCTCCAGGCTGAAAATGCCTGGCGGAAGGCCAAATGCCTCGCGGAAGGGCAGAGTGTAGCGATCCACGCACCTGCGGCAAGATGGAATTGCCTGTTTTGCAGCCAAGCGGTCGAGAATCTTCAGTCGAGGACCATCGCCACCGGGTCGTGGTTCGCTCGCCTGGCCCGAGAACCCAACTTTCCAAAGAGTCTCGCGATCAAAAGTCAAGCGTCAGGCAATCTTCAGCAAGGATGACCTCACAGTCGAGTTCGGATCGCATTCTCGCCAGGTCCACCGGGTCCGCCGAAGTATCCAGGGGATCGACGTGGGTGACTAGCAGTCGCCGGGGCTTGCATTGCTGAGCAACTTCGATCAGCCGGCTGGTCCAGCAATGGCCAGTTTTAAGTGCCCATTCTTGATTGTTGTCTCGAAAGTAGCATTCGTGCAGCAAAATGTCGGCTCCCGATTTCCAGTGACTCGAACGAGGATCCACGTCGCCAACCGTGTCCGTCGCGTAAACCAGCGACTTTTGCTGCTCTTTCCAGTCGATGCGGTAGGCGACGGAGCCGCCAGGGTGGTGCTGGTGTTGCCACGTGACCTCGGCATCGCCGAGGGCAAGTGACTTGAGTCCGTCAATCGCACACCACTCGGCCGGCAACGCAATGGGGAACAAGAGTTCCGAGAACAGGTACTGGCGAATCGCGTCGAGCTTGTCTTGTTCACCCCAGATACGCAGTTCAAGATCAGGACGCTGGAAAAGAATACCCAGCAGAAATGTCAACCCGAATGTGTGGTCCAAGTGCGAGTGGCTGAGCAGAATATCGAGCGATTTCGTCTGGATGAGCGATGCGAGCCGAAACGTCCCCGATCCGGCATCGAGAAGAATGCCACTTTCGGGCAAGAAGTAGCCAGAAGTGTGCCGCGTTGCATTGGGATGGTACCCGGCGGTTCCGAGGCAATTGAGTCGCATATTCGCAGTCGCATTCTTGATCGGCCTGGGGAGACCGCCGCATCATAGTCCAGATTGCGTGGAGCCGGTGCGGCCAGACGATTTCCGCCGCGTGCGTGGCTTGCCTTGGCTCGGCCAAGCCGATAATCTTGCCGCACTGCCGAACCGGGAACCGACGCTTTTGCGTCGTCGCCTCCGGAACGAAACATGCGGATGTGGCGGAATTGGCAGACGCGCAAGATTCAGGTTCTTGTGGCCGCAAGGTCGTGGAGGTTCGATTCCTCTCATCCGCATTGCCGGCTCGGCGTGGCTCGCCGGGCCAAATTCATTCTGACGAAATTTCTCTTGCGGCTCGCTTGCCGTTCCCGGTGTCTCTCCTTGCCGGTCAAACCAGCCAGGAAGTCCGCTCGGTGTTTCGGCCCGGCTTCAAGCTTCAACAAGGTTGTCCTTTTTTCCTTAAAGCGAGTGCAACGCCAGCGGTGATTGCGCGCCAGGATTGATGCCTGCGAGTCCCATGCTCGCCTCGCAGCTTGCAACTTTTCAAGCTTTTGCTAGCAAATCGGATTAGCTTTGGCTATCGTTGCAATTCGTTGACGGCGTGTCAACTTTGCGGGTTAGGTCGATTGCGACGGCTGCGGTCAATCCTGACCGCGGCGGACCTGTTCCCTGAGTTGCTTCCACCAACGCCCACCAACGCCCACCTAAGTACGGATGGCCATTCGAACTTGATCCTGCAAGCTCCTCCCCAGGTTGTCGTTACAACCGCGCTCCAAAAACGTGCCAACCCGCGTTGGAAGCGAATGCTTGACATTGGCGTTGTGATTGTGATCACGCCTTTTCTCGCGCCCTTGCTGGCAATCGTGGCGATCTACATCAAGCTGGTTTCACCGGGTCCGGCGTTGTTCTTGCAATCGCGAGTTGGCCATGGCGGCGACGAGTTTCTGATTTACAAGTTTCGGACGATGCAGGTTCCTCGGGTGAGTCGTGACGAGGTGCACCGAGACTACATCGCCAGTCATGCTCGAATTGATGGACCGATCAAAAAGCCGGATCACTGCAAGGAATTCATTCTGGGCGGGAACGTGCTGCGCAAGTTGTCAATTGATGAGCTTCCGCAGCTGCTCAACGTGCTTCATGGAACGATGAGTTTGGTCGGTCCGCGTCCCGATCTGCTGCAACTGGGTGACTACGAAGACTGGCAGCGCCGTCGTTTTGAAGTGCTTCCCGGAATGACGGGACTGTGGCAAGTGAGCGGCAAGAATCGGTTAACTTTCGACCAAATGGTGGTACTGGACATTCAATACATCGAGTCTCGCTCGATGTCCCTCGACATGAAAATTCTTGCCAAGACCGTTTCGGTTTTGCTGTTTGAACGCAACGAATAGATTTTAACGTTCCTTGATTGATCACCTTGAAAGAGTATTCCTAGATGATTCGCGTTGGCATTGTTGGTCTCGGCTATTGGGGGCCAAATTTAGTTCGTTGCTTTTCGGATATCGAGAATTGCAAAGTAACCGCAGTTTGCGACCAAAGTTATGATCAGCTACTGCGGATCAAGGACCGCTTTCCGAGCGTCTATCCGATCGAAAATTTTGATGCGCTTTTGGACCGTGATCTCGTCGACGCTGTCGTCATCGCGACACCGACGGCAACGCACTACGATCTATCCATGAAGGCGCTCGAGCATGGCTTGCACGTGTTTGTGGAAAAGCCGTTGGCCAAAACATCGGCGCAATGTCGCGAGCTTGTTCGGGTCGCCGGTGAACGCAATCGAACCCTGTTCGTGGGCCACGTCTTTCTGCACGCGTCGCCGGTAAGGAAGCTGCGTGAGATGATCGAATGCAACGAGCTCGGAAGCATCAATTACATCAGCAGCCGCCGTTTGAATTTGGGGCCGGTTCGTAAAGACGTTAGCGCTCTTTACGACCTCGCTCCGCACGACATCTCGATGATGTTGTACTTGCTCGGCCAGAAGCCGATCTCGGTAACGTGCACGGGTTTCGATCGGTTGAACCCCGGCATCCATGACGTTTGCAACTTGACGATGCTGTTCGAGGGGAACCGCATGGGCATGGTTCACGTCAGCTGGCTCGATCCTCGTAAGGAACGCGTATTGACCGTTGTCGGTGACAAGCGAATGGCCGTGTACGATGATCTCGAGCAAGAGAAGATCAAAATTTTCGATAAGGGTATTGATAAGCCGCAAGGTACCAGCGGTGATTTCGCCGACTTCCAATTGGCGTATCGATACGGCGGTAGCTATAGCCCGTTCATCAAGGAACAGGAGCCGCTCAAGGCCGAGTGTGCGGACTTCATTCGCTGCATCACCGAAGCCGATATTCCGCTCACCGACGGTGTCAACGGGCTCAATGTTGTGGAGGTCCTCGAAGCTGCGGATCGTTCGTTGAGGAGTGGAGGCCAGCCGGTTGAGCTCGCATCGCTGCAGCCAAATTGCGGTAACCAGTTGCAAGGCATCGGCTGAATGCGAAGTCAATCGACACTCACATGATTCATCCTCAATCGCTCGTTGACGACCCGAATTCGATCGGTCCAGGCACCCATGTTTGGGCGTTCGCCCACGTGATGTCGGGGGCACGGGTCGGCGACCACTGCAATATTGGTGACCATGCTTTTATCGAGTCTGGTGCCGTGATCGGCAACCATGTGACGATCAAGAACCATGTGCTGGTTTGGGAAGGAATCACGATCGAGGACGACGTCTTTGTCGGTCCCGCGGTCGTCTTCACGAACGATTCGTTTCCCCGTTCGCCGCGAATGGAAATTGCCAAAGCACGTTACTCCGAGCGTGCGAATTGGTTGGTGAAGTCGGTCGCTCAGCGGGGGTGTTCTATCGGTGCCGGGGCGACCATTTGTCCCGGCGTGGTACTCGGACGCTACAGCATGGTGGCGGCCGGAAGC
>JBBSJZ010000326.1:0-7174 GCA_038256795.1 Pirellulales bacterium
AGACCCGAAAGGTTTGTTCGTGCTCGAGGCACTCGCCGCCGGTGTCTGTGTCGCGATGCCCGACCACGGCGCTTTCGGTGAACTGATCGAGCAAACCGGCGGTGGCGTGACGTTTGATCCTGCCCAAGTCGATGCCTTGGACGCGGCGGTGCAGCAGCTCAAGGACGATCATGAACTTCGTCGCCAACTCGCGAGCACGGGTCACGCCGCAGTGATTGAGCGGCACACAATCGAGGTCGCTGCGGAGCGGTTGAGGCAACTGCTCAGCCGACAATGACGATTTTCGAGCAGTGAAATCGGGTTTGGCGAAACTGGGACACTCGGGTAAGCTCTGGACTGACTTTAAGTCGCATCAAGTTGATCATTTCTAGGGATTGGGAAAGGAAGCACGCGTGTTTGTTGCAGCTTCGACAGAGTGTTGGCCGGGTAAGGATTTTGCGGAAACCATCGAGATCTTGCGGGATCTCGAGTTTGCGACGATCGAAATTGATATCCACGAAAATGGCGGCCACATTAAACCGAGCGAGGTGATCGAGGACCCCGAAAGGGCCGCAAAACGATTGCGATCGAGCCACCGGTTGGACATTTCGGGCTTCAGCGTCCAATTGGCGAGCACCGGCGAGGATCACTACGACGATTTTCACCAAATTTGTCGGATGGCCAAAGCCACCAAGGTCGCCAACCTGTTCGTGCCCTCCGCCGAACTCGGGACGCCGTTCAACGAGGAAGTCGAGCACCTGCAGAAGCTCGTCATTACGGCCGAAACCGAAGGCGTTCGCGTTGCCGTGAAGAGTCAACTGGGGTGCCTCAGTGAGGATCCAGACACCTTGATGGTGTTGTGCAACAACGTCAAAGGTCTCGGAATTTCACTTGATCCGAGTGTTTACATCACGGGTCCCGCGAAGAATAAGAGCCTCGATAAGATTCTCAAATACGTTTACAACGTCCACCTTCGGGATACGAAACCGGACACGTTCCAAGTCAGTGTCGGTCAAGGGGAAGTCGACTACGGAAAAATCGTGACGCAGCTGCAACGCGACAAGTATGATCGAGCATTAACGGTTCACATGTCCCCGATGCCCGACCACGATCACCGCGTCGAATTGCGAAAGCTCCGCCGATTGCTCGAAAGCTTGTTATAAGCACCCGATCACCAATGAATGACCCACGCGGGCGAGTCTCTCCGAGACTCGTAATTCCGGCGTCTCGGAAAGACGCCGCGAGGTGGTTGTGATAAGAAACTTGTGCACGGTTGCTTAGATTCGTGAACGAGTACCGACCCATCGGGGTAAACCAAGGACGGTTTTCCCAGCGACGAAGGCAATGATGCGAACCAGGAATGCGAACTTGTTGAGCCCAGCGAAGCGAACGGCAACACTGACAAACCGACATCGCGGGCACGCCGCGACGACCAAGACGTCGACTGCCCTGACGAATCGGATTGATGGACTTTCCGCGACTGCGATGGCAGATTGGCTGTCATGCAAATTACTTTCGTTATCGGTTCGCAGCCGAGCCAAGTCCCCGATGTCGCCGGCGCTCGCCTACGGACGCCACCGCGGTCCGCTGCGAAGCGGTTCACGTTTGGCCGCCGTGGCGGTAACCCTCTACCGCCGCGATGACCAGTGGTGGATACCGACCACTCTTCGGCCTCGGTTCCTCAAACATCATGGTGGCCAAATCTGTCTCCCCGGCGGTCGCGTCGAAGCCGGCGAGGACATTTGCGAGGCCGCGAGAAGAGAATTTCATGAAGAATTAGGAATCGAGTGCGACGTCACCCGGTTCTGTGGCGAGCTATCGACTCAATTTGTTTATGCCAGTAACAACCGCGTCCATCCGACGGTGATGGTCATCGAGCCGCCCACGCAGTGCTGGAAACCGGATCCAGGGGAAGTCGAGGAAGTGCTCGAAATCCCGTTAGCCACGGTGCTAAATTCACGCTACAAAACGACGCTCATTCGGGAAAAATCGGTGCGGCGAGACGGTGAAGTGCTCGACGCGATGTCGTTCCGAGCCCCTGCGTTCCGAACTGAATTCGCCCGCACCACCGCTTCCCAACCGGTACACCGGGGCGATGGCATGTCAGACGTGCGCCCCCTCGCATCGCGGATGATATGGGGAGCTACCGCGATGATTCTCGATGAATTGGCTCAATTATTGCTTGACTGAGTTCCCACTCGCCAGTGGGACTGCCACGGGCGCCAAATTGACACTTCGATTTGGCACCATACAATCTCAGGCTGCGATTGAGCGAAGCTCGTTTTAGAAACTGACCACGGAATCACACAAGGAATTGACGATGGCATCCGACGCGGTGAAAGAATTTACCGACGACAACTTTGACACCGAAGTGCTGCAAGCGGACGGCACCGTGCTCGTCGACTTCTGGGCTCCTTGGTGCGGTCCTTGCCGTCAAATCGCCCCGATGATTGACGAATTGGCGAAAGAAAATCCGAGTGTCAAAATCGGCAAGGTGAATATTGATGATAACCCAGGCGCGGCGCAGCGTTTTGGCATCAATAGCATTCCAACACTCCTGGTGTTTAAAGGCGGCGAAGTCGCCGAAAGCTTCGTCGGCGTTCGGCCCAAAGCGGCACTGCAACAAGCACTGACTTCGCCCACGGCGTGAGATCAGGCTGCGGGGTTACTCTCAACTCGCGGCGTGGCACTCGTCGCCGATCCGTGGACGACTCCTTCTTGGTCGATTCTGCATTGAATCGCATAGCCGACTCGACTCAATAAAGAACGCCATCGTGTTTGCACGATGGCGTTTGTTATGTCCGCTCAATGCCAGGTCAAAAACTTAAGCCGCCATGCGTGCCTGGGCCGCATAGAAGCTGCTCACCGCATCGACGACGCGGCTCTGCTCATCCGCAGTCAACGATGGGAAAATCGGCAAGTTCAATACTTCGCGACTGGCCGCTTCAGTCTCGGGCAAGTTGTCGCGGTTCAAATCCATATTGGCGTAGCACTCTTGTTGGTGCATCGGCACGGGATAGTAGATTTCAGTGCCAATGCCACGGTCGCTCAGATGCGCACGCAGCGCGTCGCGACGGCCACCGCCAACTCGAATCGCGTATTGGTTCCAAACGTGGAACGCCATCGGATCGTGGTAGGGAAGCGTCACCGCATCGTCGCCAATCACGCGGCTATCACGCAGCATTCGCGTGTAGCGGTTCGCGTTCTCGGCTCGCTGCTGGACCGCTTCGGGCAAGTACTTCAACTTCACGCGTAGCACCGCAGCTTGGAACGTATCCAATCGGCTGTTGATACCGACGACCTTGTGGTAGTAGCGAGGCCGCATGCCGTGAGCGGCGAACAAGCGAATGCGATCGGCGAGACCAGCGTCCGCGGCGGTCAACATGCCGCCGTCACCCATGCCACCGAGATTCTTGGTCGGGTAGAAACTGAAGCAACCGATCGCGCCCCAGCTCCCGGCCGGACGCGAGTTGTAGGCGGCACCGATGGCCTGGGCCGCGTCCTCAACGATCGGAATATTGTGCTCAGCACCAATTTGGCAAATACGATCGATCTCCGCACACTGGCCAAACAAGTGAACCGGAATGATCGCCTTGGTCGCAGGCGTAATAGCCGCTTCAATTTTCTCGGCGTCGACGTTGAACGTATCGGGACGAATATCCACAAATACGGGCTTCGCGCCCAACCGCGTAATACAGCTCACCGAGGCAAAGAAGGTAAAACTGGGCACGATGACTTCGTCGCCAGGCCCAATATTGAGCGCCATCAGCGCTAGCAATAACGCGTCGCTGCCCGAGGCACACCCGATCGCATTTTCGACCTGGCTGTAGCTCGCGACTTCGCGTTCGAGCTCATGGACGTCGGGACCGAACAAAAAACGACCACTGTCGAGCACCGCAGCGAGCGCTTCGAGGTACTCCTCGCGATACGGTTGATTCTCCCGATTGATATCGAGTAACGGGACTGAATTATTTTGCGAGGGTAGCTTGAGATCGGCCATCGATCAACCTTCCGTGGTTGTGGCGTGATAACCTGGGCGGAAAACATTCACAAGCTTTCGAATAACCGCGATCCTGTACCCAGGTCAAGACGATTTGGAATCACTCATGAGCAGCCCAGCGGCCACGAGCAGCCCAGCGGCGATCAGCCGCGGAGGCTTTTTCGCAGCGACACCTGGGTGATGTGCTGAGCCAAGTCGGTCTCCAGGGTCGCCAGTTGCTCGTCCATCCACTCGGCGAATTGCTCAAGTGTTTGTTCTGGCAGAACAGCGATCAATTCTCGCCAATGCTCGCCACAAGGCTTCGGAACGGACGGGGTATTTTTATTTGAAGTCGTCATTGGATGAGCCTCTGTCCTTTGCGTCCGTGCAGTCATGGTTGGTGTCCGCCGGTCGTCCGGCACTAAGCTAGACAAACCGAGGTTCGCATCACACTCCCAGCAACGCTTGTGCCACTGAGCTTTGAATCACCAGCTTTTATCCGCAAGTTGCATTCCAGAAGCAACTTACGAAAATTATTCGAAAATCTAACTCTGCCGCGACGTCGCGAAACCGCATCAGTCGATGTCGCGATCTGCCAACGGGACAGGCATCGGATCGCATCCTGCGATGAACACCTGCCACTAACACAACTATAGTTCCCTTATCTGGATTTAAAGACTCGTTGAACACCTTTAGTTGTCGCTTTGTCGAAAAAAGTCGGTTGGCCGATCCGGTTGGCGAAAGAGTGCGGCCTATTTCACCAGACTGCCTCACTTTGAAGTGCTGAAGATCTCAGCAAGTGACTGGAGCGAGAGCGGCTCAGCGGCTGGTTACGAGGCAGTGATTCGGGGACCAGGAAAATTTCGGATTCGCACCAAGATAAGCTCAACGGTTCCGAATTGTTGGCTGTAACCCAGCGGTGATGCCTCGGAACGCGAAGTCGATTCCGGCTTCGGGCATCGTCGCGAATCCATCCTCCCTTGCTGGGGTGAAGAGCATGTTGAAGAAAATGATTCTAGCGGGCGGTGCCCTCGCCCTGATGTCGGGTGTGTCGGTCGGAACCCCGATTTGGAGCTACGCACGTTGCGGAGCGAATTACCTAACGAGTTCGGCGAGCGATGCGGTACCGATGGAGTGGGAGCTCAAGCGAGCCCGCCAAATGATCGCGGACTTAAAGCCAGAGATCGAATCGAATGCGAAACGCATTGCCCTCGAAAAAGTGCAAGTTTTCCGTCTGGACACACAATTGACGCAAACACGCGACCAACTCGCCAAGGCAAAGACCGACATCGAGCGGCTGACCGGCGATCTTCAAAGTGAAGACACTTCGTACAGCTACGCCGGTCGAACCTACACGTCGGTACAGGTGAAGTCGGATCTCGCGAACCGGTTCACTCGTTTTAAGACGCGAAACGAGACGGCGGTCAAGCTTGAGCAAATGCTCGTGGCGCGACGCGCGTCGCTGCAATCGGCCCACGAACGGATGGAAGCGATGCTCGCGGCTCGCAGCCAATTGGAAGTCGAAGTCGAGAATCTCCAGGCCCGCTTGGGGTCCTTGCGAGTGGCACAAACGTCGAGCAATATCAATCTCGACGATACCCATCTCGCTCGGACTCGCGAGTTGCTTGACGGGATCTCGACGCGAATCGATGTCGAGGAAGAAACGATGAACGTGGACGTTAAGTATTTTGGCGAGATCGACTTGGAAGAGCCGAGCCAAGAGAACTTGCTCGACGAAATCAGTGCTTACTTCGCGCCCCGTGCGACCAAGACCACGGATTCACTCGTCGCCATTCAATTGGACTAACCCGTCGTGCTACCGATTGCAGCCGCCGCTGATCTGGACTTCCCACCGCGAAGCGTAACGCTGTGGGTCGATGGTTGCGGCGGCTTTCGGCTGTTGACGGGTTCGAGATGGAGTGTCGGTGGAGCCTTGGGTGACGAGATGAGTGATATCGCGGTGCAAACGAATTGGCCGCGCTGTGCTGGCTGGATTCACCGCGATCGCGGCGAGTACCTGTGGCACGAAGCCGGAAAAGACCCGCTGTGGATGCGTCAAACGTCGGTCGTGCCGGTTTCTGGAGGTGTGAAGTTGCGGCTCGAGCGGCCTAGTCCGCTGAGTCAATCAGCGACGCTGAGGCTCGAGTCAAAGCATCGCTTTGCGAAACAAGTCGATGCAATCGTGCTGGTTCACGACACCGTTATCATTGGCCCCGGTAACGACTGCCATGTCCGGTGCCGTGGCTTGACCCAACGCTCGGTGTTGGTGGACAAGGCGGGGAATTGGCGGATCAAGCTCGGGAAAAGCCCGGCCCAGCAGCTTCAGCTCGGACAGCGGTTCCAGGCGGACGAGATGAGTTTGATGTTGGCTGAAGAATGAAGATTGATGGCATGGGCGCGAGTAAGTCGAGTTTTGGCGCCCCGAACTTGTCCGAGTGTCGCCATTAGATTTGTGGTGGTTGAAATCGCACGGGTGCGATCTGCCAGGATTCTCATCAAAAATTGACGAACCATGACCATGCTCTGCGATAAACTGAGAGTCAGCCATACCGAGCTGGTACCAGCCTCCACGCCCTTGGATCAACGCGTGACCCCGATGTCCTTTCTTTATCCTCCCGGATCGATGCCACTTCCTCCGTACCGCATTCGTCGCGGTATTGGCGTTGGCGGATTTGGTGAGGTTTACTTCGCATTGAGCGAAGCGGGCAAGGAAGTGGCGCTGAAGCGGGTGCAGCGAAACTTGGATGTCGAGCTTCGTGGCGTCTCGCACTGTTTGAATCTGAAGCATCCGAATCTCGTCGCGCTCTTCGATATTTGTCGCGATGCCGAGGATCAAGCTTGGGTGGTGATGGAGTATGTGGCGGGACCCAATTTGCGAGAAGTGCTTGATGACGCGCCGAGCGGTTTGCCGGAAGCCGAAGCGCGTCGCTGGTTCACGGGTGTCGCCGCTGGTGTTCGACATCTGCATGGTGCCGGTCTTGTACACCGCGACATCAAGCCGGGCAACATTTTCGATGATCTCGGCACCGTCAAGGTTGGCGACTACGGCTTGAGTAAATTTATCTCCGCGAGTCATCGCGGCGGCCACACGGAATCCGTGGGCACGTTCCACTACATGGCTCCAGAGATCGGCCGCGGACATTACGGTCGCGAGATCGATATCTATGCGTTGGGCATCGTGTTGTTCGAATTGTTGACCGGCAATGTGCCATTCGA
>JBBSJZ010000327.1:0-7165 GCA_038256795.1 Pirellulales bacterium
GGCGCGACGCGTTGGCAGAGTTGTCGCGAGACGTTTGCCAGTGCCGCCAGGACCGCGATGATGCCGATCCTCAATACCATGTCCGTCACCGGGATCGTGAGCTTGCCTGGGATGATGACGGGCCAGATTTTGGCGGGCGCGGCGCCCATGGAAGCGGTGCGTTACCAAATCATGATCATGTTCTTGATTGCCGCCGCGATCGCACTGGGCGTGACGTCGGTACTGGGGCTAACATTCTTTCGCATCACCACTCCCGAGCATCGAGTCCGCTGGGATGAGCTGCGAAAGACTTGATCAAAACTGGAAGTACACGAATGGGCGGAAGCCGCGAGGTGCGTAGAGCACCAGTGCCCAAAGCATCACGGCGGTAGCGATCGGTGAGTACCAGGCGAGTGCGGGCAATCGCATGGCGGGCCGCAATCGCGTTCGCCAGGCGACGTGTTCGGTGACGAGACACGCGAGCCCGCCCAGCACCAGCGGCGGAAACCAATCGATGCCACTGGCCATCGTCAACATGCGGTGGAGGTAAACACTCGCGGTGTAAAAGTCGCTGCTGCGAAACAAAATCCAACCCACCAAGACCACGGCCATGGTCACCATCCAGCCCACCGGACGCGGTGTCCAGCTCCGGTAGGAAATCGGCACCGCACGCTGCACCGCAAGCCCGACTCCATGCAACACGCCCCAGGCCACGAAGGTCCATGCCGCACCATGCCAAAGACCGCCGAGCATCATCGTCACCATCAGATTGCGATACTGCGACCACGAGCTGCCGCGGTTGCCGCCGAGCGGAATGTAGAGATAATCACGCAGCCAACGCGACAACGTCATGTGCCAGCGACGCCAGAAGTCGCTGAGCGAGGTCGCCAGGTAGGGATGTCGAAAGTTGACAGGAAATCGATAGCCGAGCATCTTCGCCACGCCAATGGCCATATCGCTGTAGCCGGAAAAGTCGTAGTAGATCTGGCCGGCGTAAGCAACCGCCGCCAATCCGAGTGTCAAGGCGCTGTAGAGATCTGGCCCCGCAAACACGATGTCGACCATCTCACCGAAACGATCCGCGAGTAAGACCTTCTTCACCGCGCCGCGAAGCAGTTGCTGGGCGCCACCGTAGAACCGTCGCTTGGACCACGCCGGCACACGACTGAGCTGCGGTAAAAATTCCGAGGCGCGAACGATCGGACCCGCAACGAGCTGGGGAAAGAAAGCGACGTAAAGTGAAAAGTCGATAAAACTCGAACTGGGCAAGATTTTGCGGCGATAGACGTCGATGGTGTAGCTCAGCGTCTGAAACGTGTAAAACGAGATGCCGACTGGCAATACAATCCCTAGCGTTTGCGTGCTGATGCCGAGTGGTTCGAGGGCGACGCGAGCGGAGTCGACGAAGAAGTCAAAGTACTTGAAAAACGCGAGAATCCCGAGATTGCTCACGAGGCTCAGTACCAACCAACGCTTTCTCGCGATTGGTTCATCCACTTGTGAGATTTTGCGTGCCACCACGAAGTCAACCATCGTGGAGAAGATGAGCAGCGAGCAAAACCGGACGTCCCAGTACGCATAAAAGTAGTAGCTCGCGATGAGCAGAACTCCATGCCGAGTCGTCTTGGCACGGGTCAGCCACGTGAGCACCAAGACAACGGCGAGAAAAATCGGAAACTCAATTTGCGAGAAGAGCATGAGGCGATGGCTCAGTTCTCGCGTGTCGTTTCGGTGACGGCGGCAACAATCGATCGGGCGACGATTCGATTGCCCAGCGAGTTGAGGTGGCCGTTGCCGATTTCGCCATTGTGAAATCCGCGAGGCCAATCGCCACGGCGCGCCGCGGCGATCATCGCGGGGCGGAGATCGATCCAGTTGATCTCCGCGTCGCCCAGGGCGGTGATGAGCGATGCGAGAATCGCTTCGTTGTCATCTCGCTCGATCCTACGCCCGCCCATGATGACCGGAATTGGCGGCGCGTAAATCACATGAACCGGCCGCGTGGTCACCGCGCGAATCGCAGCCGTCGCATCGGCAATCACGCTGACGACGTCAGCTTTAGCCGCCCCAGCGGCGGCCACGTCGAGAGCCTCGTTGGATTGATCGAATTGTGGCGGTGCGATGGCGGCTGGACCGATCGCAAAACGGAGTCTGCGCGGTGCGTCTCCCTCATGGCTCGTGAGCAGGTTTCGAACGGCTCGCAGTGCGAACGCGGGTATTTGCTCAACGATTCGTTGCTGCGATGCGTCGAGTGGTTCAGCTTGGAAACGCTCGGCGGCTATCGTGAAATCTGGCAAGTCGACGACGAGGATCATGTGGATGTCGACGCCGAGTCGACGCTCAGCGGCCGGCAGTTGGTGCAGCCAACTTCGCGCGTCATCGCCGCTGCGAGCAAGCGGCAGCACGCTCAGATTGACGGCGGACCGGTCCGCAAGCTGTTCCGCTTGGGCGAAAATTTTGAAGCGATCGGCGACGCCCATGCCTTCGGCTTGCGAATCGCCCCACAAGGCGACACGCAACGTCGATTCGTCATCACGATCGCTAAAAAATTTTGCGTCCGCAATACCTGGCATCCCGTGCGGGCCGATCCAGGTATCGGCGTATCCTTCGCTCCGCCAACGATACGTGGTGCCCGATTGCAGCACTGCGACATCGCGAATTTCGTCGATATGGCGAGGCAGATACGATCGCACGAACCATGGCGACGAGACGGCAACGAGCAGGGTACCGACGAGTCCACCCACGCTCCAGCGGAAGAGAATCGTGCTAGCGGTCGTCGCTTTGAAGCACATTGCCGGAAAGTTCGCCACGTGTTGGTTCCAGACTACAGCCGCTCCGTGCTCATGCGGAGCCGATACTCAATCGCCTCCAGGCTGGGTCGCCGAGTCCGCTGGGGTCCAGAACTTCAAGCACATCGGCTTGTCGACGCTGAGCACTTCGCCGGTCGGCTTGAGATTGCCGGTAGCCAGATCGACGGCAAAGACGACGATGTTATTACTCGTTTGATTGGCGACCAGTAAGAACCGTCCGTCGGGCGAAAAGCGGAAGTTGCGAGGATGGTCACCGCCACTCGAAACCCCAAACATTCGCTTGAGCTTTCCCGTATTCGCATCGTAGGAAAACCCAGCGATCTCGTTGGGCCCACGATTGCTGGCGTAAACGAATTTGCCATTGGGATGAAAGAGAATCTCGGCGGACCCGCGATTCGCATCATCCGCCGTGCCGTCGGCCATCGTGCTGAGGACATCCACCTTATCGATCGTCGGTGGTGCATAGCGATAGCTCGTGATCGTTCCGGAGAGTTCACCCAGCACGAGGACGAAATGAGCATCGGGTGAAAATACCAAGTGACGTGGCCCCGCACCCGGATCGAGCTGGATCGCTGCGGGCTCCGAGGGTGCTATCGAACCGTCACTGGCAAGGTCATAGAGGTAAACTTTGTCGGTGCCCAAGTCGGCTGCGGCGAGCCGTTTTCCGCTGGGGTCAAAGCGAATACTATGCGCGTGCGGTTCGCTTTGGCGTTCTGGGATGACGCTCGAGCCAACGTGTTGGACATATCCACTGGCGGGTCCGACGCTGCCGTCTCGGGCGACGGGATACACCGTGACGCTACCGCTTCCGTAGTTCGCGATGGCCGCGAACGCGCGATCACGATTGACGGTAACGAAGCACGGCCCATCGCCTTGCGCGCCTTGAACACTACGGATCGTCAGTTTGCCGGTGCTTTCGTCCACGGCCCAGGAAACGATGGACGCGTCGCTGGACGTCTTGCCCTGGCGAACTTCCGAGACGCTGTAAAGGGAGTCGTTCTCGGGAGTCACCCAAATGAATCCCGGACGCTTCGACTCGGCCATTTCCTCAGGCGGCGATAGCGTTCCGGTTTCAACATCAAAGTCGGACGCGTAGATCGCGTCACCACCGGTGCCGATATAGAGTCGGAGGGTGTCATCCGCTGTCGCCATCGAGGTGCTCGCCAGCATGAAAAGTAAAACGACGGTTCGCATCATGATTCTCACTCTTCGGTAACACGAACGGTCGTCATGACGTCGCCTTTGCGAACCGCGTCGACAACATCTTGGCCTTCGATCACTTTGCCAAACACGCTGTGTTTGTTGTTGAGGTGAGGCGTGGCGACGTGTGTGATGAAGAATTGGGATCCGTTTGTGTTGGGGCCGGAGGTGGCCATCGACAGAACGCCGGGGCCGTCATGCTTGAGCGAGGGATCGAATTCGTCCTCGAACTTGTAACCCGGCCCGCCGGTACCCGTGCCCTGGGGGCAACCGCCCTGGATCATGAAATCCGCGATCACGCGGTGAAATTCCAAGCCGTCGTAGAACTTTTGTTCGCAAAGCTTCTCAAAGTTAGCGACGGTCTTGGGCGTCTTATCGGCGAAGAGTTCAATTCGGATCGTGCCACGGTCGGTGTCGAAGGTTGCAACTTTCATGCGCGTCAAACTTGTTTCTCAAAGGGAGTAAAAACGGGGTGATCAAATGTGTCGAAACTCGCCGCGAACTAATTCGCGGGTTCTGGGTTGCTTTGGTCGATTTCGTTGAGTTGAACTTCGAACTCGTCGCTCGTGGTGGCGTCGGAGTCATCGTCGCCCATGTCGATCCCCAGCTCGTCAGCGGCTTCGATATCGAGAACCGCAATCGGGTGACGGGTGCCGTCGGGCATCACCAACTCGGCGCTGGCGATGCCGGTTCCGTTACCACCGGGTGCTTGCTTGACGAGAAGTGTCGCGTTGCTTTTGGATCCGACGACATCGAACGCCATCGCGCCGCCGGAGGTCTCGGCTTGTTTGGACGTCTCGCCGAGATTCAAACTCATGGATTGGATATCTCCCACGTGCTCAACCACGGTCGGATTACTGGCTAGTTGTTGTTTGAATTGTTCCGCTAGCATTCCCGTTCCAGTCTTGAAGGCGAAGTACGAGCCGCCACAGCAGACGAGTGCGGTGAGCACGATGACTCCACCAACGATCCCGACGACCCACAACCAGACGTTGCTCTTCTTGGGCTGGCGGTCGCCCTGCATCGTGCCGGGGCCAGAGCTTTGAAACGGATTGTCAGGTCGATTGGACATAGTTTCCATCCTGGGAAGCGAATTGAGTCGGACCGAAATGCCTTTCGAGATCCACGTCGGAATATTCGCTACATTAGAGCGATCATGTTGGGCTCGGCCTAGTCGACCAAACCCTCGGATTATCCACCGGCCATAGGCTCTATCGAAGATGAATCGAAATTTAAGATCACCACGCGTGATCGCGGCGTTGGCCATCGCTTACGTGCTGGCAACCCCGGGCGATCGCGTCACGGCCCAGACCCCAACCACGGTTTCGCAGCCAGCGACGTCGCCCTCGATCGCCCGTGAGATCGTCGCGGGAAGGGGGGTCGATGAAACCGCTGCGCATCTGAGCGACGAGAATCGGACGGCGCGGCTGCGAGCCGTTCGCTCGCTCGTGGCATTCGGTGCCCCGGCCGGGACCGAGCTCGTCGAAGCGGTCAAGCACGAGGATGCCGCGGTGCGCTACATTGCTGCGGTCGGGCTCGGGCAAATCGGGGGCGAATCTCTCCAAGATTGCCAACCGAGTTTGCGTGAATTGATGCGAAGTGATCCGTCGCTAGCCGTTCGCATGGCCGCGGCTTTCGCGATCTGTAGCGAGGGTGGCGACGATGATGCTTTAGCACTCCTCGTCGAGCGAGTCCAATCGCCCAGTCGCGGCTGTGCCTGCAGCGCTGCCGAATTACTCGGCATGCTCGGTCCCGAGGCTAACTCAGCGATCGACATCCTCACAAACATCGCGGCCAAGAACCGACCGGGTGGACGCGGTGACTATCACATCGGCGGCGCCGCTCAAAAAGCACTGCGTCAAATTCAAGCGGAGGCTCGTTAATCATGTTCCGATCATCCATCACCCTCGCGCTCGTCACGATCGCGATCGCCTTGCTCGCGTCGGACACGAGCTCGGCCCAGCAGCGTCCGAATATCCTTTGGATCAGTTGCGAAGACATCTCTCCGAATCTGGGTTGCTACGGCGATCCGCACGCGATCACACCCAATTTGGATTTGCTCGCCAGGGACGGAGTTCGGTTCACCCGCGCGTTCACTCCCGCCGGCGTGTGTGCGGTCGTTCGCAGCGGTGTGATCACGGGTATGTATCCGCCGTCGATCGGTTCACAACACATGCGAAGTCGCATCATTCCACCGGCGGACGTGAAAGCGTTTCCCGAATTGCTGCGCGCAGCCGGTTACTTCACGACCAATCGCGACAAGACCGATTACCAGTTCGAGCCGACGCCGAGCATTTGGGATCGCCAGGGCAAGGACCACTCGGATTGGCGCGAGCGAAGCGATCCGAAACAACCCTTTTTCAGTGTCATCAACCTCACGATGAGTCACGAGAGCCAAGTACGACACGGTGCCAAACAGCACGCTAGCGTGATCGAACGAATCGGCCCGGCCAACTCGCACGATCCGGACCTCACCGCGGATACGCTGCCGGAGTTTTTGCCCAGCACGCGTGCCTCACGCCAAGATTGGGCCTGGTACCAAGACAACATCACCTTGATGGACAAAACCGCGGGCGAGATTCTGAAGCGACTCGACGACGACGGACTCAGCGACTCGACGCTCGTCGTTTTCTGGAGCGATCACGGCATGGGATTACCCCGAGGCAAACGATGGATCTACGACACGGGCACGCACGTCCCCATGATCGTGCGTTGGCCCGGCAACCTCGAGGCCGGCCAAGTGCGTGAGGACCTCGTCACCATGATTGACTTACCGCCGACGATGTTGCAATTGGCTGGCGTCGAGGTGCCGAGAACGATGCAGGGCCGGGTCGTGCTCGGGGAATCGCTTCAACCCGAGCCGTCGTATTTGTTTTTTCATCGCGACCGGATGGACGAAGTCTACGAGCTGCAGCGCGGGGCTCGTGATCGACGCTGGAAATACATTCGCAACTACGAGCCTGAGAAACCATATGCCCAGCATCTGGAATACATGGATGCGATGCCGACGATGCAGGATTGGCGACGGCTGGCGGCTGAGGATCGACTTTCCGGCGGCCAAAAGAACTGGTTCGCTCCAATCAAACCGATCGAAGAACTCTACGACACCGAAAAGGATCCGTGGGAATTGACCAACTTGGCCGACCGACCGCAGTACGCCGATCGGCTGGCACGAA
>JBBSJZ010000328.1:0-7139 GCA_038256795.1 Pirellulales bacterium
AAACTTCCTGCCGCCGTTCGACGAAGGCAGCATTCAAGTCAATGTCACGTTGCCGCCAGGGTCGTCGCTGGACGCATCGAATCAAGTCTCACGAGCGATTGACTCAGTGTTTCTCTCGATGCAGAAAACTGACGAGAATCCCGACGGTGAAATCCTGCACTTCGTTCGCCGAACAGGGCGTGCGGAAATGGACGAACACGCCTCACCGGTCAATTTCGGTGAGTACATCCTGAGCATGAACCCAGACTCGCCAACCGAGCGCGAAGAAATCCTTGCGCGACTGCGTGAACAAATTAGCGATGAGGCTCCCGGCGTTGACATCGAAGTCGAACAACCGCTTGCTCACCTGATCAGTCACATGATTTCAGGCGTTTATGCTCAAATCGCGATCAAGATTTACGGCGATGATTTGGACACGTTGCAGCGGGTCGCTGAGCAAGTGAAGGCAACGATTCAAGACGTGCCGGGGATCACGCCGCCCGTGGTCGAGCCGATTCAGGAGACGGCGGAGCTGCATATCGAACTGCGAGCGGACGACCTGGCGCTGCATGGATTGACTCGTGAGTACGTTGCGGACGTATTGCAAACGGCACTTCAAGGTGAAGTCGTATCGCAAGTCCTCGAAGGCCAACGGCGATTCGATTTGCTCGTCCGACTCGAAGAGGAATACCGGACTGACTATGCCAACCTGGATCGGCTCCGCATCGACTTGCCTGATCGCGAGGGGCGACCCGATCGTGGACAAATCGAACTTCGTGAAGTCGCGGACGTGGGAGTCGGCACCGGTCCAAACTCGATCAATCGCGAGAACGCACGACGTCGGATTGTCATTCGCTGCAATACCGAAGGCCGTGACCTGGCCGGCGCGGTGGGCGACATCAAACAACGCATCGGCGCTCAAGTTGAGATGCCAGCCGGCTATTTTATCGAGTTCGGCGGACAGTTCGAGAGCCAACAGCGAGCCACGCAACTGATCATCGTGCTGGCTGGCGTTTCCGTGATCGGCATGTTCGTGGTGTTGTTGGTTTTGTTCCCGTCCATCCGCATCGTGCTGCAAATTCTCAATGCTTTGCCGACCGCGTTCATCGGTGGCGTGATGGCCCTCGTCATCACACAGCAAAGTCTCACGGTTGCGAGTCTGGTCGGTTTCATCTCACTCGGGGGCATCGCGGTTCGCAACGGCATTTTGCTAGTCACGCACTATTTCCACTTGATGAACGAGGAAGGCGAAGACTTCACGCAAGAGATGGTTTTGCGAGGCAGTTTGGAGCGACTCGCACCGGTTTTGATGACGGCGCTGACCGCTGGAATCGGATTGATACCGCTCGTTTTGGGCGGTCAAGAACCAGGTCGCGAAATTCTTTACCCGGTTGCCACGGTCATCCTCGGTGGACTGACCACTTCGACCTTCTGTGAATTCTTGATTCACCCTGGGCTGTTCTGGAAATTCAGTGGCAAAGACGCCGCTCGACTTGCAATGCTTGAAACAGAGGAGGACGAATTTATGTGAACTGAAAGCCAATGATATGTGTTTGCGTCTTTGCAGTCGCATTACTGAACCAACTACTACTCGAACGTCAAATTTACTCTCACGAAAGTCTACAAAATGAAAATCCTTTCAATCACCAGTGTCCTTCTGGTTTGCCTCATCGGCTTCACCGGTTGCAAACAGGAAGCCGTCACGACAACGCCCGCACCAACAGCGACCACGACTGAGGACGGCGGGCACGTTCATGCCGATGGCACCGAACACGCTCCCCATGGCGCTCACGGTACAGGGCCACACGACGGCACCGTCGCTGACTGGGGTGGCGGCAAATACCACGTCGAGTTCACTGTCGATCATGATAAACAAGAAGGCACCGTTTACATCCTCGGTTCAGACGAAAAGTCGCCCGTTCCCATCGACGCCGAGTCGATCGACCTGAGCATCGGTGATCCTATTATGCAAGTTACGCTGAAAGCTGCGCCCCAGGACAGCGACCCAGCAGGGAAAGCATCACGCTTCGTCGGCAACCACGAGAAGTTGGGCGTCGTTCAAGAATACGCAGGAACGATTGCGGGAGTCATCGACGGAACCCCGTACTCAGGTGATTTTGCAGAAGAAGCACACGGACATGAGTAATTGTCGATCGAAGATTGTCGATCCCCGATGGACGGTGCTCGCTTTAGATTACACCTGCTTTTCAAATCTTCAATCTTCAATTGAGAATCGTCAATGCTCATAGTCAAGGCTCTGATCTCGGCAATCTTGATTGTTGCCGTTGCCGAGATCGCGGGACGGATGCCACGAGTGGGTGCGTTATTGTTGACACTCCCAATCGTCAGCATTCTCGCATTCGTTATGACATGGAACAAAGACCATGACATGAGCACCATCGCCGAACTGGCTCGCGAGACATTGATACTCGTCCCACTCGGACTCCCGTTCTTCGTCCCGTTCGCAATTTCGAATCGAACTGGCTTGACGTTTTGGCCTTCGTTCGCGATCGGCGTCGTCTTAGCCTCGTTGACCATCGGAACATGGTTCTGGATTTCATCTCCACCAACAGATTGTCGATCTTCAATCGAAAATCGACAATAAAAACGGTGGGCGGCGATCGGTAATTTCGCCGGTCGGCGGTCCTGTTTGTGAATGCCTTCTATGACAAGACCGAAGGGGCAATCCTCCGCCCACCACTTTATTCCAGATACTCGTACCGTTTCGGCAATTGACAATTTGCCGATTGACAAACTGACCTACAGACCGCTAAGTGCTTGACCTCGAAGACCGTCACCATTTGTGTAGTCTGCTGGTGCTTCGAGTCCACCGGTCAACAGCAATCCATCGACCTTCGCGGTTGCCTGGGCCAGTTGACCCTGCACCGCGATCAGTTGGATTCTGGATTCATAGTAACTTTTACGAACCACCAATACCTGCAAGAAACTCAATTCTCCCACGCGATAGGCTTGCTCTGAAAGCTCCAAACTCTTTTTTGTTTGCGGAAGTATCTGCGACTGATATTTCCGCACGGAAGCCAATGAGGCATCGTATTCCTGAGCTGCACGTGCAAGCCTAGACTTGATCGCTTGCTCAATTCGCTTGACATTCTGCACCGCCTGAGTGTAGTCCGCGAAGGCGGCGGAAACGTTTCCGGTATTCTTGTTCCAGACTGGGATAGGTGCGCTAACTTGAAGGTTTAGCATCCCCGAGTTGGTCGCGTCATCGTACCCGGCACCAAGTTGCCCCGTGACATTGGGAACCATCTGAACTTGTTGCCGCTTCAGCATCGCTTGTTTTTCACAAACCAATGCCCTGGCAACCGACATTTCGGGGCTTTGCGAAACGATCTCACTGTACGCTGCGTCCCAGTCTGGCGAACTTTCCGGCTCGTTAAACTCAGCGGCCAATCGGGCAGGCGTGGCAGCGGACAAGCCCGCAATGGCGGCGAGGTCTTGCCAAGCACCACGGTAAGCGACTTCAGCACGTTCAGCGGCGAGGGTGACTTCGCTCAGTAGTGTTTGTGACTGGAGTACGTCGATAGCCGCTCCCTCCTCGGCATCTTCTCGATCAGTCGCCACTTGCACACCTTTCGCTGCAACACTCGCAAAGTCATTGATGGCATCGAGTTGACGTTGCGCAGCCAGTGCCTCGAAATAGCGAACGCGGACATCGGTTAGCACACGAAACCGCTGTGTTTCGATTTCCCATCGCTGCGCGTTTGTGGTTTGCTGCAACACCTCACGATTGAGTGCCAACTTATCCCCTCGAACAAACTCTTGTTGCACAAAAGCCCCGTGCTGGTCCGTGTTTCGGTCGGCAATCTGATAACCGAAGTACCCGAGCGTCGGGTTGGGACGCACGCCGACCTGCTGCCGCAATCCAGCCGCCTTGTTTGACGCCGCACCAGCCGCTGCAATCGTTGGGTTGTTGTTCAAGGCCAACTGCTCAAACTCGGCGAGCGTGTAGCTGGTGACTTCATCAACGGCAATCGCATCAAATTGAGAGATTCTAACCGGTTCGAGAAGCACCTGATTGCTATCGGTGTTGTATTCTTCCGCGTTGTCCGCATCGGAGGCCGAATCATCTGCATCTTTCTCATCGGCGTCGCGTTGAGTGAACGCCACTGTCGTGACAAGATTGGCATCGGAAAGATTCGGATTCGACTGTTGAAGTCGTTCCGGTGCGGTTGCTGAGGAGGTGTTCGCGTTCTGTGCAGTTGCAGACTGTCTCGCGGTTTTCGATAGTTGCACGCACCCAAGGGGCAGCAAACAGAAACAGGCGGACAGGCAAAGGAAATGATTTTTCATGGCATTCTTGCAACGAACGAACAACGAAAGCCGCACCGACCGTGTTAGCGTCCCTGCCAACCCAATGAATCGCTACGTCTGTTGTGAATGCCTAAATGAATTCATCGGAATAGTGTTCGCAGCGTTGTGTTGCAAAACCAAAAAAATGCGAACGTCCCCACCAAAGTCGCAGCAAAACCCAAACAACCGGCATGGTTTTGCACACGCTCTCTACCGACGACACCCCCGGGGTTGAGCTTGCGGCTGCGGCTGCGGCTGTTTAGACTGCGGTTATGAGATCTCCCCTCCTAGCCCTGCTGTTGATCGTCAATTTATTGGCGTGTCCGGTGCGTTGCCTTTCGTGTGAAACGAATGCGGCGGTGGGTGAGGAATGTGCTCCGGCAGCGTGTTCTTGTTGCTCAAATTGCGATGAGGCTCCAGTTTCGGAAACTCCCGAGCCGTGTGGGGATGACTGCAATTGTCAGAATTGCATCTGCGAAGGTGCGGTCATTGAAGCCACTGTTGAACTGCCTGATGCTGATTTCTTGGTCAGTTGGGTGCAGCCCATGCTCTTGGCGACGTATTCGGTCGCTGGACATTACGATTTCTCGAAGCGACGCTCGTTTGCCCAAGACGGGCAACTTCTGTGCGGTCGCGATAGGTGCGTTACGCACCAATCTTGGCTGATCTGAGCCGGCAGAATACCTAGAAATATTGACGTTCGATCATTGATTGCATCGTTAGTTTCTTGTTCTTGATTCTTTGCCTTTCTTGTTAGTGGTTTTGCATTGCTTGATGCTGCGCGCGGTGGTCGTGCGCGGCTGAGTGATGTTGTTTGTTGATGCCTTTCCAAAAGGAGTTTATGGCATGTTGAGTTTGTCCCGAAGAACTGGTTCCGTCACTGGTGTCATGTTGATCGCCCTCTCGTTGTTAACCGCAGCGCCTGCCCAAGCGGCTGATGCTGACAAGACGAGCATCGTGATGACGGTCGGTGAGATGTGCGGTGGCTGCGTGAAGAAGATTACGAAGCGATTTGACGGTGTCGAAGGCATCGCCAAAGTCGACTGCAGCATCGAAAAGCAATCCGTCACGTTAATTCCCAAAGACCGCGTTCGGCTGAGTCCCAAGGGGGTCTGGGAAATCATGGAGAGCATCGGCAAAACGCCGACGAAGATGGTCACTCCTGACGGCACGTTCACTTCCAAGCCGAAGGCTTAGAGGTTCAACACGAAATGGGGAGAGGAGTCGGGAGCATTGACCCCGTCTCCTTCCTCTTCATTTCCACCTACTCACTTAAGATTCACTAAATGCTTCTTCCCTGGGAATACGGTGTTCGCAACCTGGCTCGACGGCCAGTGCGGACGGCATTGACGCTCGTTGCCTTGGCGACGGTCGTGATGCTGGTGTTTGTTGTGGTGGGATTCATCCGTGGGTTGGAACAATCGCTGTCGGTCAGTGGCGATGAAAACGTCGTGCTCGTGTATTCGGTGAACTCAGAAGAGAACATTGAAAACTCGTCGATTGCTGCACGCACTCCATCACTAGTCACGGCCAGCTTGGAGGGCACGGTAAAACGCTTTGGCGTGACTCACGTGTCACCAGAGTTGTATTTGGGGACGCGCGTGACGACGAGCGAAAGCGATGGCGGTTTGGGCCTGGTCCGCGGAGTTTCGATTGTCGCGCCGCTTGTGCGTCGATCTGTGAAGTTGATCGAAGGCGACTGGCCCGGAGAGCGAGAAGTCATTGTTGGTCGTTTGGCTGCCGCGAAACTTGGCAGCTCCGATGACGCAATGACGATTGGCAATAGCGTCGAGTTTGAAGGACGATCGTGGAAGATCAGCGGGCGGTTTGCTGCTGGCGGTGCAGCGTATGAATCCGAGATTTGGTGTCGATTGGGTGACTTTCAGACGGCGACGAAACGACAGGACTTGAGTCTGGTTGCGATGTTGCTGTCGCCCGGAAGCTCACCTGCGGAAGTCCAGTTGTTTTGCAAGGAACGGACTGACTTGGAACTGCGAGCGATACGCGAAACGGATTACTACGCTTCGCTGCAGCAGCATTACAAACCGGTTCGACTCTTGGCATGGTTCGTGGTGGTACTGGTATCCGGTGCGGGAATCTTTGCAGGTTTGAACATGATGTACGGCGCGGTCGCCGGGCGGATTCGCGAGATCGCGACTTTGCAAGCGATTGGATATCGACGACGAGCGATCTTGGTCAGTTTGGTGCAAGAAGGTGTTTTGTTAGCGGCGGCTGGATCGTTACTGTCGGGCGTAATTGCGCTCACGATGCTCAACGGCATGGCGGTTCGATTCACGATGGGTGCGTTTACATTGCGCATCGACAGCGTCGCAATTTTGATCGGTTGTGGCGTTGGATTGTTGTTAGGCGTCTTGGGTGCGTTGCCCCCGGCGCTAAAAGCGTTGCGAGCTGAAGTTGCAACGAGTTTGAAGGCTGTTTGATTTAACCTTTTGGAGATTTGAAATGAAGATGTTTTTCAACTTGGGAATACTAGGTTTGACGTTGCTTGCCGTTGGATGCGGATCGCCGGAAGTGGCCACCGTAACCAACGAAGTTGGCACAAAATCGAAATCGCAATATCTTTCGGACAGTGAACCGGTAGGCGCGATGCCAGTCGGCGAAGCCCGCGAGAAAACCGAAGACGGTCAAGAAGTCACGTTGGTAGGATTGATAGGCGGTTCAAGCAAGCCTTTTGTGGATGGATTAGCCGCGTTCACGATCGTCGACCCGAAGGTGCCTTACTGTGCTGCCGACGAGGGTTGTCCGACGCCGTGGGACTACTGCTGCGAAACCGATGCGGTGAAAAACAACATCGCCACGATCAAGGTTGTGGACGAATCAGGAAAGCC